>DASQQR010000558.1:0-3978 GCA_035643335.1 Anaerolineales bacterium | reverse complement strand
TATGGTTGGATTCAGGAAGCGATCGATGGACGTTTGGCGTTAGGCCTGTTGGTCACCCTGGTGTTTGCCAAGATCCTGGCCCTGTCTCTGACGATCTCATCCGGAGGCTCGGGTGGCGTTTTTGCCCCTGGCCTGTATATTGGGGCGATGTTGGGCGGGGTAATGGCGCAGGTATTTAACCAGCCGCCAGCGCCGTTCGTGATCGTGGGCATGGGGGCGGTCTTCGCCGGAGCAGCCCGCGTGCCGATCGCTACCTTCTTGATGGTGACGGAGATGACCGGAGGCTACGAACTCTTGGTGCCTGCCGCTCTGGCCGTGGTACTGAGTTATATCATCCAGGTGAATCTGTCGTCCCGGCTCAAATATAACAGCCTTTACGAGGCCCAGGTGCCCGGCCGCCCGGATTCGCCCGCTCACCAGGTAGAGCATCTGGAGGCTGCTATCCGCCTTTTAGCCGAGAGAAGAGTCTTCGTCCCCAAGACGGTCAGCCACTTGGACCTCCGGACGCTCCTGGCTTCTGGCATTCCGGTCGATCTGCCAGACAATAAACGGCTGCTCATTGGGGTGCTCAAGCCCGAAAGCACCTATGTCGCCAGGCCAATTCGGGCCAATTTTGCGTTGGACGATCAGGATGAGCTTGAACTCGTAGCAGTTTTCCGCGACGGGCACACCTTTCTTCCCCACCCGGAGGTTGAATTGCAGGCCGGCGATCGTTTGCTTCTGATTACAACCCCTCAAGCCTGGAACCAGCGCAAGGCACATTTTACGCCCTTAACTGAGGCCTCTCAAGTTTTGGCGAAAAGCGCTTGATCAAGCCAATCTCAAGGCAGGTGGTTGTCCAGCATTTGGGCAAAAGAAATGAAAACTAAGAAACCTTTGAATCCTTTCTATTTTTCTCTGCTTTCGGTCCTTGTCGGCAGCATTGCCGGCATTGGCGCTGTTGTTTTCCGAGGCTTGATCGCTTTTTTCCACAACCTTCTATTTTTGGGAGAATTCTCCGTTGTCTATGACGCCAACACGCATACTTCTCCCAGCCCCTGGGGTCCGCTGATTATTCTGGTGCCCGTGCTGGGAGCGATCGGCGTTGCCTTTCTGGTCAAGAACTTTGCCCCTGAGGCCAAGGGTCATGGCGTCCCGGAAGTGATGGATGCGATCTATTACAACCGGGGCATCATCCGGCCGGTGGTCGCGCTGATCAAGTCACTCGCCTCCGCACTTTCGATTGGCAGCGGCGGTGCCATAGGACGTGAGGGCCCCATCATCCAGATCGGTTCCTCTTTTGGCTCCTCGATCGGCCAGCTCATCCCAATGCCAATCTGGCAGCGCAACACTTTCATAGCTGCAGGTGCCGGAGCTGGTATCGCTGCGACTTTCAACACCCCGGTCGGCGGAGTCTTATTCGCCGTAGAAATTATGCTCCATGAGATCAGTGCCAGAACGTTGGTGCCAGTCACCATCGCTACGGCCACCGCCACCTATATAGGCCGGACCTTTTTCGGAGATCACCCCTCCTTTGTAATCCCCAGCTTCCAAACCCCCTTTTTTCACCTCACCCAGCCGCTGATCTTGTTTTCGTATGTTGGCCTGGGGATTATCTTGGGAGTGGTATCAACGATCTTTATAAAATCTATTTATGCTTTTGAAGACTTCTTTGATCAACGCATAAAAGGGAGTTACTATCGTCGCCACATGATCGGCATGTTGCTGGTGGGCGTTACCATGTACCTTCTGCTGCTCACCCTGGGACATTATTACATCGAAGGGGTCGGATACGCGACTATTCAAGATATTTTGACTGGTACGCTGGCCTCCTTCGGCGTGCTGATCTTGCTTTCACTGCTTAAATTGCTCAGCGTATCTTTGACCCTGGGTTCGGGCGCTTCTGGTGGAATCTTCTCTCCGGGTCTATTTATTGGCGCGACCCTGGGTGGCGCATACGGGGTCGTATTGAACCGCTTGTTCCCAGGTCTGTCGATCAGTCCCCCGGCCTTCGCCGTTGCCGGAATGGCAGGCATCATCGGCGGCTCAACCGGCGCGGCCATGGCGGCCATCGTCATGATTTTCGAGATGACCTTGGATTACAACGTCATCATCCCAATGACCATCACGGTAGCGCTCAGCTACGGTGTGCGCCAATTGTTGTTGAAGGAGAGCATTTACACTCTGAAGCTGGAACGCAGGGGCCACTATATGCCTGCCTCGTTCAAAGCAGATTTCCAGTACATGAAACGGGTGCGGGATATTATGGAAGTGCCCCCGGTTGTATCCTGCGATCTAAGCCTGCATGACTTCGCCGAATTGGTTGCCGAAAATGACGCCGTATCCCATTATCTTGTGTCCGACGGGGATAAGATTGGGGGTGTGGTTTCGAATTCGAGCGCTTTGGGGGCGCTGAAAAATTCGGGTGGAAAAATTCATGTCGGCGAGATCGCGGATGAAAATTACCTGATCGTGGCCCAGGGAACGACGGTCTTCGATGTGCTAACCAGGTTACGGGTGGAACGGGCCGAGGTTGCTTTAGTCGCCGATGACCCCGCGCCGGTCCGTATTGGCGACATCAAAGGTGTCCTCACCAGGTTGACCATCGCCAGGGCAGTTGAAGATTCCCTCGAGTTATTCGGGGATTTCTATTAGTCTGTCTACACTATTCAATCTCAATCCGGATTGTTTGCACCCCCTCTGCTACCGACACTTCAAAATTCTGCTCCTCCCAGCGATCTTCCTCCGGCCAATAGAACGTGAAGCTGATCGTGGTTCCTACCGGCATTCTTTCCGAAGGCACATCCAATAAATGAACCCCAACGCCAGCATCACGGGTCGGATCGTCCCGAATGCTTTCCCAGCCGTCTGAGGACCAATGCACTCTGGCAGGCGCCAGGGTCTCGATGCGCAGTGTTTTTCCCTGCGGGATGCTCTGGCATTTTTGGTTAAACCGCCAAATTATATATCGAGAACCGGCCGCTTCCTCCTGGTACCGTTTTACCGTTTGAGGCGGCATATCGAAGACGCGCCCGTCCCGAAGAGAGCGCCGCAGTTTGACATATTCGGCGTGCGCCCAGACCAGGGGCATGGCTGATCCGGACGGCCGCCCGCAAAAAAGCTCCCGTTCCGGCATGTCCTCCGCATCCCAGATCTGTTCAGGGATCATGCCTCCCGGGTTGGAAAAGGCTTCCAGTGCCTGCATCAGGCGTATAGCCTGGTCTCTTTTCCCGGCGGCCAGGCTGTAGTGGGCGCGTTCGCCGGTCAGCAAAGGCCAGGCCCGCCCGATCCCCGTGCCGTCAAAGGGGCTACCGTCCTCGTGCTCACCATAGCCGTCGTCGTTATAGCGGTGCCAGGCCGGCCCGTTCGGGGTATCGACCTTGAGCAGATAGTCGATCACTTGAATGGTGTTGAGAATGCGCTCGTCCTCCGCGGCCCGCAACCCGAAGCGCACTAAAGCCAGGGCATCCGGGCTCACCAGGTAGCTGGCCGGTTCGCGGCTCTCCCCCGGTGGCCGGTTCTTGATCGGAACGAAACCTTGCGATAGTGAGCCGCCCTCAGCCTGTTCAGCCGGGGCGATGCGCACGTAGTAACCCTGCACACCAACTTGTTCCGCCAGGTCTGTACCGCTTACGTACACCCAGCGCTCGATGCTGTCGTTCCAGGCGTCAGCAGTCTCCCGCAAATAGGCAGCCACATCCGCTTCTTGGTTGAGATCCGCCAGGTCCGCGGCCGCCAGCAAGGCCGCGATTTCGACTGCCAGCGTGAAGGGAGAGTAACCCGGGTCCTCTTCCCAGCGGTCCTCCTGCGTGACCGGCCCGTTGCGGACCAAAAAGCCCGCCGCCCGGCGTACCATCAGCCACAAACGCGCCATCTCATCTTCGTCCAGGGCCCCCTCTCGCCGCGCCAGGTCTACCAGCAGGACCGGGAACGCGGTTTCGTCCATCTGGATCCCGGTCCAGTAGGGCCGGCCATCCAGCCACATGTTCTGCGGCCAAT
>DASQQR010000557.1:0-3298 GCA_035643335.1 Anaerolineales bacterium | reverse complement strand
CTGGGGAAACCCCTGATCCACTATTCCCTTAAAGTCGCTCAACAGGTTACCAGGACAAAACCGGTCATCGTCATCGGTCACGAAGCAGATGCTGTTCGCCAAATCGTGGGCGATACGGCCCGATTCGTCGTTCAGGAACCCCAACTAGGCACCGGCCATGCAGTCCAGCAAGCCGAATCTCTGCTGCGCGGGGATGCGGACAATATCCTGGTGATCACCGCGGACATGCCCTTATTGTCGCCCGATACCCTGCGGGATCTGATTCGAGCCCAGGAGAACGTCGATCCCACGCTTACTCCGCTGACGTTGCTGACAGTTATGGCTGAAGACCCGCGCGGCTTTGGCCGGGTCGTGCGTGAGGAAGACGGCTCGGTGAGCGCCATCGTAGAGGAGGCACAGGCTAGCCCGGAACAACTCGCCATCCGGGAATTGAATGCCAGTGTATACTGTTTTAACGCCGCCTGGCTGTGGAACGCGCTCAAACGCATCCCCTTATCCCCCAAAGGCGAGTATTACCTGACCGACCTGGCCGGGATCGCCACTGCCAGCGGCCTTACGGCTCAAGCATTGGTGGTTGAACAGGCGGATGAATTGATCGGCATCAACAACCGGGTGCATCTCGCCGAGGCCGAGGCCGCGTTGCGCCGGAAAATCAACTATCAGTGGATGCTCAACGGCGTTACCATGATCGATCCGGATACCACCTACATCGAACCGGATGTGGAGATCGGCCCGGATACGGTTATCTGGCCCAACACCTGCCTTCAGGGGCAAAGCCGTATTGGCGAAGGCTGTATCCTGGGCCCCAATACGATTCTTAAAGATACCCAGGTGGGAGATCGTAGCCGCATCTTGGCCTCGGTTTCGGAAAAAGCGATCATTGAAGACGATGTCGAGGTCGGCCCGTTCGCCCGGTTGCGCCGGGGAGCCCATCTGGCCCAAGGCGTGCATATGGGCAATTTTGGAGAGATTAAGAATTCCTACCTGGGCCCCGGAACCAAAATGGGACACTTCTCTTATGTTGGAGACGCCACGATTAGCAACGACGTCAACATTGGCGCCGGAACCATTACCTGCAATTACGATGGTTATAAGAAACACCCCACCGAGATCGGAGCAGGGGCCTTTATTGGCAGCGACACAATGCTGGTCGCCCCGGTCAAGCTGGGCGCCGGCGCGCGTACGGGTGCCGGTGCTGTGGTGACCAAAGACGTACCCGATAACACCTTGGCCGTCGGCGTTCCGGCACGCGCCATTCGGAAATTAGAGCAAAGTGATTGACCCCTCGTTAGTTCTATCCGCTGGTCTGTTCATCCTTCTGGTCTTGGATCTGGTGACAGCCGCTGCTCAATCGGGCATGCTCAATACCAGCCTTGCCCGCCTGTTGAACCAGAGAGAGGCATCTCCATCCGGGGTTGATCGCACCCTCGCTGTGCTCAATGAGCTGCCACAACTTCAGGCCAGCCTCCACTTAACCCAAAATTTCTCCCGCTTTCTCATGGCTGGTCTGACTCTGCTCCTGCTCATCCCCTGGCAGAGTCTGACGCCCCCAATTCTTTATGCCGTCGCCGTTCTAATTGTTTCGGGCCTTGTCATATTCGTCCTGGAATGGACCGTGGAGGAAATCGTGTCTCGGAACCCCGAAAACTGGGCCATCCGCCTGACTCCCTTCGCCAGGGTCCTGATGTTCGTTATGACCCCGCTGCTCGTGCTTCCTTTGACCTTTTCCCAGGAATCCAATGGCGGTCACGAGGGTGGGGGCAGCGTCACCGAGGATGAGCTCCGTATACTGGTGGATGCTGGCCAGGAAGAAGGCGTCCTGGAAAAAGGCGAACGCAAAATGATCTTCTCGATTTTCCGCCTGGGGGATACCCTGGTCCGGGAGATCATGGTCCCGCGTATCGACATCCTCGCTCTGGATGTGAACACGCCCCTGCCGGAAGCAGTGGACGCCCTTTTACAGTCCGGTTTCTCACGCGTCCCGGTATATAAGGACTCTGTCGACGATATCCGGGGACTGCTATACGCCAAAGATCTTCTGAGTATAGAACGCGAGGGCAATCATCCCGAAGACCTCAGCGATCTGCTGCGCCCGGCCTCTTTTGTGCCCGAAACCAAAAAGGTGGACGAGCTGCTCGCCGAAATGCAGGCTCAACGGATTCACATGGCTATCGTCGTAGATGAGTATGGTGGCATAGCCGGGCTGGTCACCTTGGAGGATATCGTCGAAGAGATTGTCGGGGAAATCGTCGACGAATATGACAAAGCGGAAGAAATGCTCTATCAGGCTGTCAGTGATTCGGAATATGTCTTCCATGGCAGGATCGACCTGGATGATTTTAATGACATTATGGACAGTAATCTGCCCAGAGAAGAGGCCGACACCCTGGGCGGCTTTATCTATAGCCGCATCGGCCGGGTGCCCACCGGAGGTGAGAGCATTCACGTCGATGACCTCACCCTGACGGTCGAGCAAGTCAGCGGCAGGCGTATTCGCAAGATACGCGTGCAGCGGACACCGCCAACCTATCCAAATGGAGGCGAAGAAATTCATGCTACCGGATGAGTTGCGCCAAAAATTAATTGAGACAGCTTTGGAAGCCCGCCAATGGGCATATACCCCCTATTCCGGATACGCGGTGGGAGCGGCCTTGCTCACCTCCTCGGATCGAATCTACGACGGCGTTAACGTCGAAAACGCAGCCTATCCTTCCAGCATGTGCGCCGAGCGAGTTGCCGTCTTCAGAGCAGTCTCACAAGGAGAACGCGATTTCGTCGCCCTGGTAGTTGCCTCGCCCAATGGGGGCACTCCCTGCGGGGCCTGCCGGCAGGTGCTGGCAGAATTCGGCTTGGATACCTTGATCATCATCGTAAACGACCAGGGAGAAGTCATTCAGGAAGCCACCCTCGAAAACCTGCTGCCCGCCGCATTTCTGCCCCAGGATTTGAAACCCTAAAAAGAAGATGATCCATATCAGGGCGAGCTGGTCCAGTCCGGAGATGGCGTAGCCGTCGCCAGCAGAGTCTGCACAATCCAGCCCACCTCTCCATCGGGCGTCTCAACATGCACCCAGAGTACGCCCCCGCCCTCCGCAGGCAGGTCGGGCAGCACCTTTAACAAGGTACCATTCGCCAGGATCTTTACGCTCGCTGCCTGGTAGCCCGGTTCGGCCCGCAGGTGCGCCCCTCCCTCCTCTCCCGCATCCACCAGGGCCAGGATCGGAGTGGCCGTCGGCGTAGGCGTCGGGGTTAACGTGGGCGTACGCGTGGGTGTCAGCGTGAGTGTTGGCGTCGCCGT
>DASQQR010000556.1:0-3328 GCA_035643335.1 Anaerolineales bacterium | reverse complement strand
TTGGACGTTAAACGCCGTCGCCTCGGGGCCGAAATACTCGATCTGGCTGGTATCTTCCGGGGTGTCTATACCGATGTAACGCACCCGAAAGGCCTGGCCACCGATATCCACGTCGATGGTGTCGCCGTCGATCACGCGGGTTGTCACTTCGCGGGCTACAATACACCACAGATTCGCGGGCATGATGCGCCAGTTGTTCGCGGCAACAGTGTACCACTAGTTCGCGGCAACGATGCACCACTGGTTCGCGGCAAGACTGCACCACAACGGATGTGCAAAAAGGATTATCCTCCTGGCATTATCGGTAAACGAGATGCCAGGAGGCCAAATGAAAACAAGGAATCTAAACCTGATGGACATCCGAGAAATACTTCTCCAAATGCGAGCCCAGCGCAGTGATCGCCAGGTGGCTCGGGACACAGGCCACAACCGGCGGACGATCCGTCGTTACCGGGAGTGGGCCGAGACCCAGGGGTTGTTGGCAGGTGAACTGCCGTCCCTGGAAGAACTACAACAACATCTGAAGGCCAGCTTACCCGAGCGGACCCCGCCGCAGAATCAATCTTCAGTTGAAACGTATCGGGAGCTGGTAGAGAAGTGGGAGAAGGCCAATGTGGAAGTAGCGGCGATGCACCAACGCTTGAGAGAGCGCGGCTACACGGGTAGTTATGCGGCAGTCTGGCGCTTTGTGCAGCGGCTGAAGGAAAATGAGGATCCGGGCGTGACTGTCCGAGTGGAAACGAAGCCCGGCGAGGAAGCCCAGGTGGATTTTGGGTATGCCGGGATGACGATCGATCCAGAGACAGGGAAGCTGCGCAAGACCTGGGCCTTTGTGATGACATTGGCCTGGAGCCGCCACCAGTATGTTGAATTTGTCTGGGACCAAAAGGTAGCAACCTTCTTGCGCTGCCACCGCAATGCCTTTGAATTCTTTGGCGGCACCCCCGAACGAGTGCGGATCGACAATCTCAAAACTGCCATTCTGAAAGCGGTTTTCGATGATCCGCAGGTGCAGCAATCCTACCGGGAATGTGCCGAACACTATGGTTTCCTGATTGCACCCTGCAAGGTGGCCACTCCGGAGCACAAGGGCAAAGTGGAACAAGGTGGGGTGCACTATGTGAAACGCAATTTCCTGGGCGGTCGAGAAGTTACCAGTATCAACCAGGCGAACCAGGATGTGCTGGTCTGGTGCCAAACGACCGCCGGGCTGCGCATTCACGGCACAACCAAGGAAAAACCACTCGTGCGCTTCGAAGAGATCGAGAAAGAAATCCTCTCGCCACTACCGGAAAGCCCCTATGATTTGACGGTCTGGAAACATGTCAAGGTGTATCGGGATTGTTATGTGGTCTTCGACCAGGCTTTCTACTCCGTGCCCTATCGCCTGTACCCCGGCAAGGTCTGGATTTGCGGCGGCAGCCGCCAGGTGCGCATCTACGACGAAGCCTACCAGCTCCAGGCGACCCACGAACGCGCCCATCAACCCGGGCAACGCCTGACCAACCTGGCCCACCTGCCAGCAACCAAGGTTCCTGGGCTGATCCAGGATGCCGACAGCCTGCTGGCGGAAGCGGAGACGGTTGGCTCAGCCCTGCGGCAGATCGTCCAAACCCTGCTCGATGACCCCATCCTCTACCGCATCCCCACTGCCGGGCGGCTGGTGCGGCTCAAAAATCGCTATGGTGCTGAACGGCTGGAAGCGGCTGCCCAGCGCGCCCTGTGGTTTGAAGACCCCAGCTACAAGACGGTCAAGCGCATCTTGGCCGAGGGCTTGGATCAGGACGAACCCTGCCTGCCGGTCTGCTTGCCACCAGCCACTACCTTCGCTCGTTCTGCGGACGAACTGGTGGGAGCCTTGGCGGAGGAGGCTGGCGCATGGAACTGAAACAGCAACTCACCACGCAGCTACGTCAACTGCGGCTTTCGGGTGTGATGGAAACCCTGGAGGCGCGCAACCGCCAGGCCATCGATGACAAGTGGAACTATCTGGAATTCCTTTCCCGCATCCTGGAAGATGAAGTGGAGCGCCGGGCACAGAAACAACTCCAACTGCGTTTGCGACGCGGTGCGCTGAATGCCACTAAGACCCTGGAAGGCTTTGACTTCGATTTCAATCCGCACCTGAACCGCCAGCAGATTCTCAACCTGGCCTCCTGTGAGTTCATCCGGGAGAAACACAACCTGCTGATCTGCGGGCCGAGCGGCGTGGGAAAAAGTCACCTGGCGCAAGCCTATGGCCAGGAAGCGGCCCGACAAGGACTGGATGTGCTCTTCACCAGTATCCAGAAAATGCTCTCCCATCTCAACGGCGGCCGGGCAGACAACTCCTGGGAGCGGCGCTTGAACCTCTATTTGCGCCCCGACCTGCTCATCCTGGATGATTTCGGCTTGAAATCCATCCAACCTCCCGGTCCCGAAGACTTGTATGATGTGATCAATGAACGCTACGAGAAAGGCAGCATTTTATTGACCAGCAATCGCGCCCCAAATGAGTGGCCGGACCTCTTCCTGGATCCACTGCTCGCCTCCGCCGGGCTGGACAGGCTCCTGGACAGAGCCGAAGTGGTCATCATCCGTGGTCCCAGTTTCCGTGCCAGGGGTCGCAAGAACTTTTTCGAGGAGGTGCTCAGCCCGGAAACATCCTAAACCCCCCTGTTCTTTGCTCTTTATCAACCTATCGGCAGCCAGCATGCCAATGGACCCCCCTTGAACCGGTCCAGTCGAACCGCTTTTTGCGGGCAATTTTCTCCCCTCCGGCCACCCCGTCAAGGGCGGGCCTGCTCGCCTTTTCGATCAACGCTTGAACCGCCCTTGACTGGACCCCGGCCTCCGGGGAAGCGCTCCCGCAAATCAAAGCGGTTCGACTTCATCCCGTTCGCAGGCCCCATTGTGTCATGCTCTTTGGATCTTTTTTTCGCTGCCTATCGCCTTTTGTACACCCCTCTTGGTGGTGCAGCGTTGCCGAAAATTGCTGGCGCAGTGTTGCCGCGAATCCCTGGCATACTTTCGTCCGCGAATTGACACTGATCGGGGCTGACCTGCGCCGGGCCTACCTGCGCCGGACCGACCTGAGCGGGGCCGACCTGAGCGGCGTCGACCTGATCAGGGCCGATTTGGGCGAGGCCAACCTAAGCGGGGCCTACCTGCGCGGGGCCGACCTGATCGAGGCCGATCTGCGCGAAGCTGACCTGAGCGAGGCCGACTTGAGCACGACCGACATCAGCGGCGGCCACCTGCGCGGAGCCAAATATAACAACCAAACCCAATGGCCCGAGGGCTTCAATCCCGACGCGGCCGGCGCCATTGGTTCTTGAGATGGGTGTCA
>DASQQR010000555.1:0-5055 GCA_035643335.1 Anaerolineales bacterium | reverse complement strand
AAGTGCCAGGAGCCTGGAGCGGGTGAAACGATCGTACAGGTAGCCCCATATCGGGTACAGAAACGCCCCGACAAGCAGCGCTCCAGTAAAGACAGCCCCCATCTGGACCTCGTTGATTCCAAAGGTCTCCATAATGGGGGTTGTCAGAGGGCCAATCAGTAGTTTGTCTGACTGGTGCAGGAGCATGAACAGGAAGAAAACTGCGACGACAAACCAGCGGTATCTGGATGTGGGTTTCATAGTTCTCCTGGTCCGTTAGCGGATTTTAGGTTGTTAAAGCGATCAATGGATTCTAACTTATATCTGAAGCAAGAACATAAACTCACAAACTGATAGCTTACAGCCCAGTTGTCAGTCCGAGTGCCACCAGGATGTATAGAAGAATCAATCTTAACGAGTTGTTCAAGGCATGGATGAGCACAGAGGTCCACAAGGATTGGGAATATTCATAAACCAGGGCCAGCACCAATCCCAAAACAAAGGCGGTCAGGCCCACGGCAATATCCAGATGAGCCACAGCGAAAATTAACGCGCTGACGATGACGCTGGGCCAGACTGGCCAATGCCCTCGGAACCAGATATACAGCACGCCGCGGAAGAAGAGCTCCTCCGCAAACGGGACCGCAACACCTCCCATCAGGATCAAGCCGATCGCTCCAGGCAGGTCAATCCCCTGGGGCAGTAGAAAATCCAGCTGCGGGTTCTGGAAAGGGAGATTGAAAGCCTGGAGCACCAGCACGGTAATCAGCCCGGTTATCGGAATGGCCAGCAGAGAGATCAAAATCCCCCGAAAGAGCCAGCGATCCCCAATTGGCCGGATTCCCACCTCTTTCCAGCTCAGGCCTCTTCTGCGCATCCCCAACCAATAGACACTTCCCACCAGGGCGATGGCTTCCAAAGCGGCCAGTCCAATGCTCTGCAGGATCGAAGGCCCCCCTTCGAGGTTCAGCTCGACGCCATTCAAGGCCAACAGGTACCCGTATAATAACCACCCGAACGCGAAAATGATGCCAAATCCAACGAGTATCAGGAGCAAATCCACCCATGTCCAGTTGGGGCGGACCGCGGAAAGTTGATCTTGCGCCTCGGTTTCCCGGTCATCATTGTTCATGCGATCGCTCAGCTTCGTCTTTCCATTGCCGAATTCCGGTTGGCCGGCTCGGGACCGACACAGGCGCGTGGTCTCCAATCGATCATCGCAACCCGACCATTGGTCATAAAGTATTGGAGCACACGGTAAGGATCCTGACTACGAGGAGGACAGCTCCTGGTAAAGAAACCAGCTTCCTTTACGATCGTCAGCGCTCTTGGGTGCCCGGTCGAAGTAGAGGTCAAAGATCCTTCCCTCGGAGGTGCGTACCCGGTAATAATCTTGCCCGACGCCCCACGAACCCCGGCCTTCGGCGACCGCTGCATGCGCGGGTTGCATGTTGCGCGCCATGCGGCCCCGGCGGCGATAATCGTGCCATTCGCTGACCTTTTGATCTACGCGATAGGTTTTTCCTCGCCAGATAAAGGCGTCCGGGCAGCCGGGCTTTTTCTCCAGAGCCGGTGGGACCTCGAAGCGAACGTCGATGGGTTCAGCAATAAAACGAAGAGGCTTGTAATCCATGTTGAGAGAGGTGCACTCACCTTGGGTCAGTGCTGTCACCGCCCGGCGATGTAATTCTCCAACTGTTCGATCACAAATTCCTGGTGGGAAATAACCGCCTTGACAACGTCGCCGATCGAAATCACGCCGACCAATTCACTGTCTTCCAATACCGGAAGGTGCCGGATGTGCCGGTCGGTCATGATCGCCATGCACTCCTCAATGGATTGGTTGGTGCGTACATACAGCACTCTGGGCGTCATGATCTCTTCAACAGGCGTATCCATGGAGGATTTGCCCTCCAGCACCACCTTACGTGCGTAGTCCCGCTCCGAGATGATCCCGATCAGTTTGCCTTCTTCCAACACCAGGAGGGCGCCCACGTTTTTCTCCGCCATCAGCTTGAGGGCGTTGAAAACTGTGTCATCGGGAGCGACGGACCAGACCTGGTGTCCCTTTGAATCCAACACCTGTTTTACCGTGGTCAGCATTTCCATTCTCCTTTCCAGAACTCTAAAAATACCGTTACTGCTATTGTAATTGGTTCTTTTGCTACTCGAGCACTTTTTCGGATGACAGGCTCCGGACGCTTGAGGTCAACACGCCCAGACCAGCCACTCCGGCGGCGACGAGAAAGCTCGTATGCGTGGCAGCATAGAGTCCGGCCCCCCCGGCGGCGGATTGGCTTTGAGACAAAACGGTAGTAAATATCGCGCCGGCCAGACCAATCCCCAACACCATCCCTACAGACCTGGCCGTGGCTAGCACACCCGCGGCGATGCCCTGGCGTTGACGTGGAGCCGAACCCATCAAGGCGCTGTTATTGGGAGAGATGAACGCACCAGTACCCAGCCCGGCAACCCCCAAGGCCAGGATGATCGCTGGCGTGGGCGATTGGCCGTTGAGCCTGGACAGAAGGAGAAGCCCAAGGCCGAGAACCGCCATTCCCAGCACGCTCGGGATTTGTACGCCGATCCGATCGGAGAGGGTACCGCTAATCGGGGCGATGATGGCCATAATGATTGGTTGGGCGGTCAAGATCAGCCCTGCTTGACCGGGAGTGAGATCCCGGCCCTGCAGAAGGTAGAAAGGTAAGAGGAAAAGGATCGTGAATACACAAATGTAATTAAAAATGGCGCTGGCTACCGAAGCCGAAAATACGGGGCGCCTGAAGAGGCTCAGATCCAGCATTGGGTTTTGGCGGCGGAGTTCCATGAGCACAAATGTGGCTAACATTACGATCGAAGCGAGCAGCAATCCAAGGATGCTGGCAGAACCCCACCCCCACGAATGACCCTGGTTCAAGGCCAATAGCAGAGCCACCAAACCAATCATGAACACCGCGGCTCCAGGGAGGTCGAACTGTTCCTGTCTGCCAGACTTCTTTTCCCGGGGGATTGATCGCCAGCTCAAAAAAAGCGCCAGCAGCCCCACCGGCACGTTGATATAAAAAACCGCCCGCCAGTTGAATACGTCGGTCAACCAGCCGCCTAAGGAAGGGGCGACCGTCAGTCCCAGATAGGTCATGGTGGCCTGCAGACCGAGCGCCTGGCCACGTTGGACGGCGGGAAAATTTTTGGTCAGGATGGCCGGCGAATTTGCCGCCAGCATGGTCGCTCCAATGGCTTGAAAACCCCGGAAACCAATCAACGCGCCTTCGGATGGGGCCAATCCACAGATGGCCGAACCAGTTATAAAGAGGAGGAAACCCAGTAAATAGACGGGCTTATGACCGCGCATGTCCCCCAGGCGGCCGAAGCTGAGCAACAATCCGCTGACGACCAGCAAATATATCGTGACCACCCATTCGATCGTGGCTACATCGGTTCCAAAATCGCGACTGATCACCGGCAATACCGTGTTGACCACGCTGGTATCCAGGGCGGACATGAAAGTGCCGGTTCCAACCGCGATCAGCACCCACCACTTTTGATCTATGATGGCCTCCACATATTATGGTGAGTTCCTGTCGAATACTTCACCAGAATTTTAGCGTAAATATCTCATGCCCACCGACCTGGCATGCGACGTTCTGGGAGTCGGCAGGCGAGAGAACTTCGAGAATTTCTTCCGCCAGATTTACTCTGGCAACGTGGTCAAAGGGCACCAGGGTCCTGAGAGAGAGGTGTCTCTTTTCCCCAGACAGGTTGTACCCACGAATGATCCAGCCCTTCCCGTCCTCAGCGGCTTTGAGCGAGCTGACGACCAGATCTCGTAGAGCAACCTGCACAAAACTGGTAGTCCGCGGCAGGGCCCCGGAATGGGGTGCTGCCGCCAGAGCTTTCATAGGGGTGTTAAAGGCCCGTGCCTGGTAGTATACATCAAGCAGACTGTTTTGATGGGGAAGGATGGAATACTTAAAGGTATATTTCCCTGGCATCTGAGCTTCCGGTGTGGCGATCATGGGGCCAGCATGACCCTTGCGAGTGGACAGGTCTCCCCGGGAAAGCCAGCCCACGCAGCGTAGCAGAGTTAACGTTATTTCAGCGTTACCTGAGGAATTGACCAGAACTTCGATCTCCGGGAGCCCGCGATTCGCAATTGCCAGGCCCATGTCAGCGTTGGAAATACTGGTAAAGGTTCTCTGGGGAACTTCCGGACGGGGTTCTTCAATCCAATCCTGATCAAACTCGGGAACGCCGACCGGCCGGCGAATGATCATGAAATGACCGTCGTGATCGGCATGCTCGGCCCTGAAGGGCGCCGGAAAGTGAACGCGTAAACGGTGATCGCGGACCGCAGGGTTTCCATTGTCGATCTCAGTGCGGATATCCACCCGGGGCACGTCTGAGACGAGGGTAACCCATGTAGTGATGGGCAATGAGATTCTTTGTGCATCACGCGATTGGCGGTCCTGAAGCAAGCCTCTGGGCACATGCAGATCCAGGGATAGCTTCAGAGTTTGTTGGACATCATTACGGGAGATACGCACAGCGTGGATCTTGGCCTGGTCGATCAAGTCATCCTCTGGAGGCGGGTTGTAATTATATTCGTCGCCGGAATCGCCTCCATCCACAAACCGATTCAGGCCCGAATAAAAATTCCCGCTGCGCTTATCGAGGACAGTCAGAGTACCGTCGCTTGGCGAAGCTTTCACCTCAAAATATTGGTTGGAAATCATATAGGGCGGTCCAGAGGCGTCTTTTTGATCCGCTGTGCCAGTCGAGGAGGGAGAAACTCTGTCCCTGATAAAAGGCGTTCTGGAGAGGATGTCCAGGGCGGGAATCATGAAACGCATCCAGCCGCCGAGCCTGACCGGTTCTGGCGGTGCTGGGGATGACCCTGGTCGGGCTACCAGCCAGAAAGTCCGGTATCCGCATCCCGGCACATCCCTTGCTAAGAATTGCAGGCGCACCCTGGAAGGTGGCCGGCCGGTGACGTTATAGGTAGTGATTTCTGGATCGGTGAGATAGGCCTTCACTTCGGCCAGACCGCGTTGCCATACCTCGATATCCGGTTCCGCT
>DASQQR010000554.1:0-4245 GCA_035643335.1 Anaerolineales bacterium | reverse complement strand
AAGATTTGAATGCAGCCAAGGCGTTTGCCAACCCCGAGGAATTGAAGTCAGCCATGGCGAACGCTGGGGTGCAGGGTGCACCGGAAATCTGGCTCAGCGATGATATTGAACGCACTCCGTTCTAAGCGGCGGTTGATGTAGGAGCATCGCAGAAGACCCCAGGGGCCTCCAATGGAGCCCCTGGGACCTCACACCAGTTGCCGACCGGTATGATTTACTGGCATGCTTCCGGAAATTTGCGATCGGCAGTTTCGGAACATGTTCCTGTGTATCTAATGATTCCTCGAATTGAGGAGGCATCATCATGATCTATATTTCCATCCGCCACCGCGTCCAGGACTACGCCCGCTGGCGAGAGGGCTTCGATAACCACGCTCCGGCCCGCCAGGCCGGCGGCGCCACAGATGAAGCCTACGTGATGCGGGATCTGAATGACCCGAACGATGTCACCGTCATGTTAGGCTGGAGCGATCTGGAAAAAGCCCGGTCGTTCATCCAATCGGCCAGTTTGAAGGATGCCATGCAAAGCGCCGGGGTCACCAGCCCGCCCGAGATTCGTTTCTTGGAGACCGTTGGGTAATTCTCACTTCGCCAATTATGGGCGTACCCACCAGGACGACAATGGTTTTGAATAGTTCTGGTGGGTGCGGCCCTGATCAAGAAGAAGGCTAGAATCTAAGAGCTGGTTGCGCCACTATTTCCAAAGCTTATAGTTGCTGGTCCCTTCCTTAAGCAAGCTGGAGTCGTCCACCACGATAGCCCACAGAATCCATGATTCATCCTTATCCTGGGTGAGTTCCACAAGAGCGGGGCTGGAGATCAGCAGCGCATCTCCAACTGCGGGCGTGATCTCTACCCGGTTGAGTCCCGTCACGACAACGCTCAGCCCACCGATGCGGCGCTCGTAGCTCACCACTTCGGGGTCAGCGTCTTTCAAAATGGCTTCCAAGGCTTTGGTCAGGTCTTCGTCGGTCAGCCCACGGTTGGGAAGCCCGACCGCGTAGGGACCGAAGATCAAACCACGATAATTGACCATATTGGCAAGCGAATCCACATCGCCAGCCTGAAGCGATTTGTCCAAGTTGCGGATGATGGCACGGGCCTGTTCGTCCCTGAGTAGTATGGGATTATCGGTAAAAGGCGGATACGCCAGGGCTTCAGCCATCAAACCTTGGACGTCCACAGCCAGGGAGGCGAGACGGAACTGGCCCTCTGAATCCTGCTCCAACTCAACCAGGGTATATCCAGTCACCACAAAGGGATCACCCACAGCTGGCTGGACTTCAACGGGATTCAAACCTGTAATGATGAAACCAGTTAAGCCAGGGTCCAGAGTGCTGGCATGGGCTTCAACGATTAATTCAGTCCCTGATAGCATGGATCGTAGTGCCTGTCGCAAGGCCTGGCCGGTCAAACCTTTCTCAGAAACCCCAACAGCGTAAGGAGCGATAACCAAACCGTCCTCAGGGACCAACTTCATGAGCGCGTCGATGTCTTCTGCCTGCATGTAATCGATGATCTCGATGATGGCCAGCTCCTCAGAGGAAAAAGCGGGTTCGGGCGCCTGCAATTCCGCCAGGGGCAGCAGTCCTGAGGAGTCCGGAGCGAGCAGCCATAACCGCCAGCCACGTTCCGGCTCTAAACGCCAGGAAACATAGGCCTGTTCGGTCATGGCCAGCGGATCTCCGATGAGAGGCGTGACTTCAACCGGGGTAAATCCCTTTACGAGCATATCAATGCGACCCATGGCGTTGCTATGGTACGATAACATCTCCAGGTTTGACCTCTCCAGGAGGTCCTCAAGCGTCTTCGAGAGAAGCTTGTCGGTTAGCCCTTCGTCAGGCGTACCGACACCGTAGGGCGCGATCACGAGGCCGCGCTCAGAAACCACCCTGGCCAGAGCTGCGGGATTTCCCATTTCCAGCAACGCCTCCATGCTCGGAACCACCACGCCCATATCTTCGGCCAAATCCGCAACGAACTGGCCTTCGACTTTGCCACTGAGAGAATTGATCAGCGCCTGGGTGGCAGAGTCGATCCCCGCAACCTGTTCGGTTTCCTTCATTGAAACATTCGCAGCCTCAACCGTCGGTTGAACTGGCTGTCCTGATGAGCCCACAGTTGGCCCGCACGAGCTCAGCAAAACTGCCAGCAGTGCAAGAGAAGCCATTATCATCAGGTGGTAAGAAAATTTCTGTTTCGACATCGTCATTGTCCTTTCTCCAAATAAACAGGGGATTGAATTTGCATTGCTTGAACACAATCTGCATCAGCAAAAGAATTTCAAAGCCATTTCCACCGATAACCACCTTTGGCTCCTGGGATATGAGCACAATTATCTGTTCTTCCAGGCGATAACACATCCTCCGAAGGGTGGATTTCCGGTTACAACAAAAAGACCGCTTTTCAGCGGCCATTTGTCGGATCAATTTTGGAGTCTGGCGGTCAAATGGCGTACGCAAATCTGCTCGTGCGCGACGACTCCAAGATGTCCCGCCAACCCGTAAGGCTGGAGCTCAATAAATAGAGCAAATTTGTAACATTTTCTCCGCTAAACCGTTATATCTTTCAGCCACAGGTAATCATTTCAAACCTCTTGCCTGGTGCTAAAACCTCTTTCTTGAGTGCCAGGAAGGTGAAAATATGGAACATGAACTGCTCAGTGGCGTCCCAAGAGCCAGCGTCACAGTGATGATCATCAGCGACGAGGCGGAAAGCGCCCGAATCTGGGCCTTCGGCCTCAAGCAAGCCGGATACGAAGTCTGCCTGGCAGGCTTTTCCGAAAAAACCCTGCGCATCTGGGCCGACGAATTTCCTGATATCATCGTCCTGGAAGACCTCAACTCTCAGCTGGACGTTTTCGAGTTCTGCAGCACGCTGCGCGCCGAAGCCACGGTACCGGTCCTGTTGCTGACCTCCAGGAGCAGCGAAGAATACATCCTGAAAGCCTACCAGGCGGGGGCCGACGAGTGCATACCACCTCCGGTCAGCCCGCGGCTGTTTCTGGCCAAGATTCGCGCCTGGTTGCGCCGCGCCCAGGTGGTGCCCAGCGCCGCCCTGGACGAAGTCCGCGCCGGCGAGTTCCGCCTCAACTCGGACCGGCACCAGGTCGTTATCCCAGGCGGATCCGAAATCAAGCTCACCAACCTGGAATCGCGCCTGCTCTACCTGCTCATGGCTCATCCCGGCTGGGTATTGGAAACCGATTATCTGGTGGACCGGGTCTGGGGGCGCTTTGGCCAGGGTGACAGCGTGCTGCTCAAAAATGTGATCTATCGTTTACGCAAGAAGATCGAACCCGATCCCGGGCAACCGCGCTATCTCCTCACCGAAAGCACGCTCGGCTATAAATTTCTGCCCGAGGGGGATTCTCCCCCTTCGGCGGGGCGATCCTCAGAAAACCAGGTTTCCGGGCCAGTTGGTCCGGCGGGTGGCAAACCCAACCAAGCGGTGCGTGCAGTTCAGGCCAGCGCCTGGGAGGACCAACGCATCCCGGCCGGACGCCTGCCGGTTAACCTGCCCGCTTTTACCCCGCGTCACACCAGCCAGCTGCGCCCGGACATCGCTTTCAGGCACGACTGAAATAGCTTACTTCGCTTCACAAGAGGCCCTCCTCCAGGGCCTTTTTCCTTTAATCTGGCCTCTTTGGCTTCTCCGGTACCCCTGGCGCCTGTGCCGCTTTTGGGACCTTTGCCACCTTCCGGAAAACTGCGACCACCTGTGACCGGCCCTGTGACCGCTTTTGCGACTTACCTTCTGTATCATAGTGCCAGAACAGAAAACCCCAGGGGCCGCCCCGGCATTCCAGGCACAGGGCCAGGCCCCGCTAAAAATCTCGCTGAGGCTCTCACCCTCGGCGACAACCGGAGGTGCGGACCAACCAATTTACCAATATACCAGTTTACCAATTTACCTCTTCTCATGGCGGCACTGAAGCGATGACCGGATCTGGTCGCTTATCCGCCCTCAGGGGAAACCCAGGGGGTGGGGAGGTCATCGTGGAGCCAGTAGCGAAACCGGCCCGTGCGCCGGATTTTTGTTTTATCGGGGCAGCAATTTTTTCATAAAGAGAACCGGCGAACCGAAAATATAAAAATAATGAATTACTTTGCAAATAGGAGATAACTATGTTTCAAAATATGAACAAAAAACTGTTGCGAGGCCTTTCGCTGGCGGTGGTGCTGGCGCTGTTGGTGGCTCCGTTTGCACTGGCCGCAGTGCGGACTGACCAGAAGGACTATGCTC
>DASQQR010000553.1:0-3448 GCA_035643335.1 Anaerolineales bacterium | reverse complement strand
GCAGATCGAACGCATCCAGGGGCCGCACTGCTACGAGATGTACGCCGGAGCGACCTTTGACGATCTGATGGAAGAGGAGCCGGGCACATTTTTCCTCACGGATTTCCTGGTGCGCGGCTTTCGCGGCACCGTGGTCAAAGGCATGGGGCTGGATAAGTACCCGCATCTCAAGGGAGAATACTTTCGCAACTACAAGCGGGTGGTCTACCTGGCGCAAAATGGGAACCAGGAGCTGCGCGAGAAGGCCCGCGAGATCGCCGATTATCTTGGATTTCCCCTGGAAATCCGCGAAACGGGGTACGGGGAGTTGGAAAACCGGCTCGTCGATCTGATGGAACGGGAGCCAAGCTCAACCCCCAATCAAAAGCGACAGTAAATACAGAGCCACGAAGGTAATCAAGAAGGCTAGCACGAATTGAAAAGCCAAAACAGCCCAGACTGGTACCTCCCGGCCGGCTACCTGCCAGCGGAAGGGGCGCAGCAGCAGGTCCCTGAGCACACCAGGGGCGGCCAGTTCCCGCAGCATCTGGTACAAACCCGCTGGAATCGATCCCCGGCCCGAACGCCGGGCGACCAGAGTACCCTCACCGAATTCATCTTCGAGGGCGGATAGAGCCGCCCCCATCCCCGCGGCGCTGGAAAACCGGTCTTCGGGGACCTTCTCTAAGGCGCGTTCCGTTATCTCAGCCAGCGCGGCCGGCACTTTGGGATTCAACCCCCTCAGGTCAGGGGGTTTCTCGCGGGCGTGCATGCGCACCAGGGACCAGACGTCATTGGACTCAAACGGCAGGCGGCCACTCAGCATTTCAAAGACAACCACCCCCAGACTGTAGATATCGGAACTAGGACCCAGACTTTTACCGCGCGCCTGTTCGGGCGAAATATAGCCAACGCCCCCGATCATCACATGGGTCTTGGACAGGCCTGACTCCGAAAGAAGGCCGCTCAAGCCGGCGCCGGTCACTTTCACCTGTCCATCCATGTTGATCAGGATGTTTTCGGGTTTGACCCCGCGATGAATGAATGCGGCCTGGTGGACCGCATCCAGGGCAGCGCACACCTGCCTGGCGACGAATGCGACCACCCCGGCAGGTAATGGGGCGTACTCGGCGATATAGGTGGCCAGGTCCACGCCCTCCACCCATTCCATCACGATATAGTAGGCGCCCTGATCGACGCCGTAATCGAGGATGGAGATCAGGTTGTCATGCTTCAGCCCGCTGAGAAGCCGCAGGTGCTCGCGGAATCGAATGCTAAAGCGAGGATCGCTTTGATAGCGTTCCTGAAATACCTTGATGGCCACGGGACGGTCGTCTTCAAGGTCCGCAGCGCGATAGATCGAGGCGGTCGGGCCGCGACTGATCTCCTCCTCCAAGCGATATCTTGAGGCGAATTGGACGGCGTTATTCAGGGAGGTGTTCTTGCCTGCGGTTTGAAACATTTGACGTTGCTGCTCACGTCAATTCTATAGGACGCGGATGAACGCGGAGAACGCGGATATCTTTTTGACTTATTCTAAGGCCGCTCATTGCCGGTATTGGAATCGCCCGCTACCTGCTGTGGAATGAACAGTTCTTGACCTTCAGAGACATCGTGCGGGTTTTGCAGCGCGTTGATATCCATCAGGACCTGAACGGTGGTCTCGTAGCGCAGGGCGATCTCCAAAAGGGTCTCTCCCGGCCTGACCACATAGGTCTGGTACACGATCCCACGCTGAATCAAAGGCAAGAAGGTTTTGGTATTGGCCGCTGTGCTGGCGGGCGGGCTGCTTTTCGGGGCTTTGTCCCAACGATAGTAAGTGAGCACATCCACATCTTTGGCCACAAAATCCAGTTGGCGCACGTAGCCATTCTGATCCAGCCACTCCTTGACCCCCCAATCCAGGTCTTCCGATTCGACGTTGCGGACAACCAGCCAAACATAGGGGTGCCCTTCGATTAATGCGGATACGTCCGTGACTTGCCTGGGCCGGGGATGCAGCAATAATTCATCCCCGGGGTAACCCTGCGTCTGAATCGACGACCCGGATCGTTTGAAATAATACTGAAAAGGCAGTTCGGCATAGCGAGGCATGAAAACCAGCAGCCCGCCGGGCTTATTTTGGACCTGCTGGGCCACCTCAGTGGCCGCGGCGCGCCAGTTTTCTTTTTCCACCTTCCAGTCGTTGTAGCCGATGGAGACCAGATTCATGACCACGAGTGGCACAACCAGCGCCAGGGTGACTTTTCGGCTCTTGAACTGCCAGATGGTGCCAGCGATCAGCAGGTAATAGCCCAGGGAGGCGGCAATCAGGTTGCGGCTGAGGAAGATGGGCTGGCGCAGGCTGAGCAGCAGCGAGACGATCAGGGGCACGAAAAGCCACAAGGTGGCCAGGTGCAGCTGCCAGGCTCGCCTGGGGACGATGAAGGCCCAGATAAAGATCATGGCCATGTAGATCAGGCTGATAGCGGAGAGGGGGAAGTTGTAGCTGTGAAAGTCCAGGATGGTGCCCAGGACCGTCTGGAAAGTGGGCGGCGTGAGCCAAAAATCCTCGGTGACCTGCTGGGTTTGCTTCCAGAAGAAAGGCAACCAGGGCAGATAGAGCAGACCGATGGCGGCGTGACCGAGCAGCCAATGCTTGAAGCGGCCAGGGAAATGTTTGCGATAGGCCAGGTAGAAGAGCCCGATGGTCGCGACGAACCAGATGGCACCGTTGTCGGTATACAGGGCCAGCGCAGTTGTCAAGACGAAACCGATCCAATCCCGGCGTTCATCGTCACGCAGGGCGCGGATGAAAAAGTACCCAGACGCCAGAACGAAGAAGGTCAGCATGGCGTACATGCGGACTTCCTGGGCGTACCAGACCTGGAAAGGAGAGAAGGCCAGGATGGCAGCAGCGATCAAGCCGGCCTGATCGTCTTCGTACAGTGCGGAGGTGACCTTGTAGGCCATGGGTATGGACGCCAGGCTAAAGATGACCGACAGGAAGCGCACCCAGGCCTCCCCGTCCCCCAGCGCCAGCCAGGCTTTGAGCAGCAGGTAGTAAAGCGGCGGGTGCGTGTCGGTGCGGACAGCCATGCGCAAGACCTCGATCCAGGGGCGCTGGCTGATGGTGATACTGAAGGCTTCGTCGAGCCAGATGCTCTTGTGCGCCAGCATGAAGAGTCTCAGGACGGCGCCGGTAATAACAAGAGCTGCGAGAATCCTTTCCTGGAGGGTTAATGCTTGCAAGCCGGGAAGCAGGCGATTGAAGAGGAGGGACCGGGCGCCGGATGCGCTCGTGCGGACCCTGTCTCCCAGCGCGGCCGGAAAATCGGAGGCGAAACGTGAAGAGGCCAGCGACGCAAGGAGTTTTTTATAGTTTACACTTGGGAGACGATCTAATCGCATAATTTAGCCAAGTCAAACCTCCCGAAGGTTACCAGTAGATTATGCGGGCCGGCGACTTTGCCTGAACCCGTGTCGGATT
>DASQQR010000552.1:0-2562 GCA_035643335.1 Anaerolineales bacterium | reverse complement strand
GCAGGAGAGCCTCCCCATGGGCAGCTCCGGGAATACTGCAGTTGCTTCACCGAATGACTTGTTTGAAGTCCTGGCGTATGAGGTGTTCGAAAACCAGACGGACGATGTTCGAGAATTCCTGTTGGTATCTGCTACCCTGCGCGAAATGACTCCCGAAGCCTGTGATGCTGTGCTAGGCACCCAGGAAAACCCCAGCCACAAGGGCGCGGCGATGTTATCGTACCTGCGCCGGCAGGAGTTGTTCGTTGTGGAGCAAAGCGATGGCAGCCTGCGTTATCATAACATCTTCCACGACTTCCTTCGTCAACAAACTCCCGCCGAGCGACTGCTAGAGTGGCACGCTCGCGCCGCGCGCCACTACCATGAGCGTCATGACTTCGAATCGGCCATCTACCATCTTGTCCAGGGCAAGGCCTGGAAAGAGGCGGCTACCTTGTTGGAGTCCTACGGCGATCAACTACTCGCCAGTGGTCGCCTGGATACTTTAGCGTCCTACCTGGATGCATTACCACCCGAAACCCTCCGGCAACACCCGTCTTTGTTGTTTTACCTGGGTGACCTGGCGCGATTGGGCAGCCGTTTCCAGGAGGCTTTGGGATGGTACCAGCAGGCTGAGGTCATCTGGCGGGAGCGGGGCCAGCGGGATGGGATTGTGCGCGCCTTACGGGGCCAGGCGCGCGTTTACCTGGACACTGTCGACCCGAGCCGGGCCGGAGAGTTGCTTGAACAGGCCATCCGCTTGAGCGATGGGATCGAGGATCGTGATTCTCAAGCCCGGCTGTACGAACTGCTGGCAGAGAATAAGCTCAACGCCGGGCACGCCGAGGAGGCTGAGCGCCTGCGGCAGCGAGCAATTGCTTTGCGGGACGAAGGACCCTCCGATTCGCCACTGCTCTTCCGGGTGTTGCTGCGCACGGGCCGCCTGGAGGATGCGCGCCGTGGCCTGGAGGCGCGCGCTTCCACTGAACGCCAGCAGCCCGTGCATACCCCTCGCGCCCACCGCGAGACTCTGCTGCTGCTCTCGCTTCTGGATTCCTTCCAGGGCCGGTCCGGACGAGCCTATCAATCGGCAGTGGAGGGAACCCAGCGCGGTACAGCACTGCATTCTCCTTTTATCACCGCCGTAGGTCACATGCGGCAAGGGCATGCGTTGATGTTGCCCCAACCCGCTCTCAAACTGTCCCAGTTTGATCGATACGCCTTGGCCCGGGAGCAATTCGAGAAATCCCTTGAACTCAGCCGCACCCTGGCTGTCCCCCGCCTGCGCGTCGAAGCGGATTGGGGACTGTGTCGTATCTACGGATACCAGGGGGATCTATCGCAGGCATTCAGAGTCGCTCAAGAAGCCATCCAGATCGCCACTCAGGCTGGGGATGAGTGGGTCGCATCGTTAGTCCGCCTGGCAATGGGCGCCAGCCTTGTTTTGGCTGCTCGATATGAGGCAGCAGAAGACTGGTTGAACCAGGCCGCCCGCTTCTTCCAGGAGTGTAGCGATACATTTGGGTGGTGCGCGGCGCGTTTGTGGTTATGCCTGGCCTGGTATAGGGAAGACAATCACATGCGGCTGGAGCAAGTTTTTCCGGAGGTGTTAGCCACCAGCCAGGAAGGTAGCTACGGTTTTCTCTTCACGCTGCCCTCCCTTTTAGGTCCCCCTGATGTTCGAGTACTGGTGCCGCTGCTGATCCTGGCTCGCGATCAGGGTTGGGAGGGCAGTTATGCTTCCCATTTGCTCGAGGTGATTGGCTTACCGGGGATCAAATTACACCCCGGATATCAATTACGCGTGTACACTCTGGGTAGTTTCCAGCTTTACCGAGGCGAAGCCCAGGTTCCTGGCACGAGCTGGCGCCGGGAAAAGGCCCGCCATCTTTTCCAGATCCTGCTGTCACACCGCAACGTAGCCCTGGATCGTGACCAGTTGGCAGAATACCTATGGCCCGAACAATATCCGGAGACTTCGCAGCGCAACTTCAGGATCACACTAAACACGCTCTATCAGGTGCTGGAGCCAGAAAGAGAACCCGGCAGCGAATCGGCATATATCCTGCGAGAGGGTACCAACTACTGTCTGCGGCCCGAGGCCGATACGTGGATCGACGCCCGGGCCTTCGAACACGCCGTGCAACAGGCCAATCAACTTGTGGAATCGAGGCCGGAGGACGCCATCCTGAAAATGGAACAGGCGATGGATCTGTACCAGGGTAAGTATCTGCCTGATTGCCGGTACGAGAGCTGGGCAGCGGTCGAACGGGAGCGCCTGGCGGTAATGTTCTTACAAATCGCGGATAGCTTATCTGAGCTCTTGTTGGAGCGCGAGCGACTTGAGGACGTCATCCGGGTTTGCCAGCGAATTCTCTCCGAGGATGACTGCTGGGAACGAGCCTACCGCCATCTGATGGTGGTCCACGACCGTTTGGGAAATCACGGTCGGGTAGGTCGCATTTATCAGCGCTGCGTACGGACCCTACGAAAGGAACTTGATGTGGCTCCTGCACCCGAGACGGAAGCGTTATTTCAAGCGTTGGTGCAGGGGAAGTGAGTGCCCGGTGACCCGATCCGCTC
>DASQQR010000551.1:0-3337 GCA_035643335.1 Anaerolineales bacterium | reverse complement strand
CCAGCTGAAGCGCGGCAGTTGCTGCTTTGCTCGGTGGCCAGGCCGTGATCTGCCAGTACTTTGCTCACATTGACTGCCAGCCACTGCGGTGCAAAGCCATGGTCTGAAGTAGCGAAGACGGTCGCGTCCTCACCCAGCAGCTCCCGTCCTAGAGCGAGGGTCTGGTCGGCCTCTTCATAGGCTGTACGGATATATCCCTCGAAGGTTGGAGCCGTTGCCGGATCAAAGTACGGGTTCGGATCGCCATCTATATCGGTTGGGGTGACTAATGCCAGGAATTGGTGCTGGAACTCATCGGTGGTGGGCACACCCAGCATCAGTAAGTCTGGTTCCACATCAAGGTCATCGATGATATACCGTAGATATGCCCAGTGAGCATCCTTCCACATCAATCCTTGTTCAACATAGGTTTCATTATCTATGATCCCTGCTTCCAGCGGCGCAAAGTCAGCCGCCGTAGAGGAAGGAAACATGGCATTTAGCGTTTCTTCGAATGCCGCTGAACCAGCCGAGCCAAGAGCGTTATAGCTGGCGTTGGCACGGGCAATAGAGGTGAAGTAGAGCCGGAATTTTGACAGGTCAGGCGCCAGATCGATTGCTTTAAGGTAAAAACCAGCTGTCCCAATCCCACTCAATGACACTTTAATATCAGCCCAATGCCCTTGCGCGAGATCGGCCACCGCTTCGTTGCCATCCTTCCCATCGGTTGTTTGAACCACGAGCACGTGATCATAATTCTCCGTGGAATCGTCCGTCGAATCGTAGATATACAGGTCGTAGACGAAATCACCCCGCACGGTTAGCTGTTGCTGTTCTGCTTCGCTAAAGGATTGAGGTACGTTCGTCCAGCCGGTAGCTGGTTCAAGATCAACTCTCTGATACGAAAGGCCAAAAGCATCGGCGCCAGCAGGTTGTCCGGGCAGATCGTAGTTCAACAATATGCCTCGACCTGAGAAGAAACTACGAAAATCCACTACTGGTCCCTGTAGGGATGGGTTAAAGTTGCGTGCGCCGGCCCATTCCACAGCTACAACCTGCTTGCCCGCCCGTTCGGCAGCATTCGCAATCGTATCGGCTTGTAAGACCCCTTCAGAGAAGGCCGAAGTTCGGTTACCGAAATTGGCTTCGCCCACCCGGAAGAACGTGTTGTTGGTCGAGCCATGCTCACCTGGCCATGTGCCAGTGGCTAGCGTATACCAGCCAACACCTGTGTTGGGCGGAAAACCCTGGGTAAGACCATTGTCCCCTTTGACCCCTTGTTCGATCAGGTCCGCGTAAGTGGGCATTACGCCTTCACCAACATACTTTTCCATCAAGTCGGGGCGCATACCATCGGCAGAAAAGAAAATCACCTTGCTGGCCTCGGGCTTGCTCGAAAGTGCGGACTTCGCCAGCGGTGCAGCCGCGGAGGTGGCCAGAGAAAGCATCATGGCCAGCGCAATCAGTATAGAAAGCACTCGTCGAGACGTTCTGGTCGACATTTGAACTCTCCTTTCCTAAATCTATGAAATTTGGTTTTTGGATTCTACTGACCTTGCTCTGAAATCTCCCAATAAGCAAAAACTCCTTCCCCAATCAAGTCAGGATGCCGGCAACCAGCGAACCATCGTCCCGCTCATTCATTTGGTGCATTCGGGCCTGATTACCTTTACGGTTGTCGTTCCGAGTGAGACGAAGCATCTCAACCTACAGGCCGGAAACGCTCCACGCAGAAATGACAAACAAGAGTTGGTCTGGAAAATCAACAGGACCTATCCATAAACCTCCTCGCTCTGTGGTTGTCGGATTTAAGATTTAGAATTGGGACTGGCTTGGTAACTGATTTCCCCTCCAAGCAGTGAAGCCATGATCATCTGAGGGCCGAGTACTGCAAGTCACCGAGCCGATCTGCGATGTTCAGGTATTCCCTGGTTCTACGGAAACATTCCGATGATGGTTGCATCCCAGGAGCCGTAGGAAGAGGCTTATTATATCAATTTTCTCCGATTTGCACAGGAGGGAAATTTGTACCAGGCTGGACTTCTGTCTAACCAGTTTACAACCCTGAAATCGCTTAAAAGCATTCCGCCCCAAGCGATGAGCCCGGGGCGGAATCTCGTGCATGGAACGATTTTGTCGTCGGGATTTTGGGTATAACGCGCACGGCTTCAGCAGATCAGGAACCCGGAATATGCACCAGCATCAACTGACCGGCCTCCCCTTTATAGAGCACATCGCCCACTTGCTCCTCCGCTAGGTTTGTTCCATGAGCCTGTACATCCAACAGCCAGGCCCCCTCGCCGAATCACTTCGAAGCGTCGACGATTCCACTGGACTCGCCCTCCGGGTCATCGACTGTGGCGACCACATTCCAGGATCTGCTCCCTAAATCGTAGCGCCAGATCTTGGCATTATCAGTGTCCTCTTGGAACATGAGGCTGTTGGCACTGGTGTCCACGTTGTCAGGACTGGTAAAAGGGATATACAGGCTACTTGCGGGTGCATCTCCATCGGCGAAGACAGAAAAGCTGTCCACCTTGCGCGGGTTCTTCTCATTGAACACGAATTTGAAGATGCGACCGTTGTCGGCCAGGCCGGCAGTGCCGCTCGGGCCGCGCATCATCCGCCCGGTTGCCGGGTCAGGAACGACGCGCGTCGCCCCGGTGTCGGCCACGTAGACTACCCTCGGGTTATTCTTGTCATAGATCAGGTCCTCCAGGCGGATGAACTGGAATACATTGTTCTCATTCGACCACTGCTCGAGGGCATCTTGCGGTGCCAGGCCGGTTTCGCCACGGGCAATTTCTTTCGGCACGCAGATGAATTCTCCCTGCCAGTCATCCCCCGGCTGGATATCGAGATAGTCGTTGGCACCGTTGAAGGGGTCGGCGGGGTCGACAGTCCCCTCATCCGTACGCGTCACCTGGAAAGCCCACAAGCTACCTTTGTCCTCCCAGACGTGGCTTTCGTGATTCGCCAGGTACATGTACAGTTGGGAAGAAGGTACGCTGAAAGTGTCATCCGTTGTCAGCATGGCAAATTGGTTCCACCCGCCAGGGACAACCACCGTGTTCTGGTGGTTCAGCCGCCCTATCCCCGCCACCTGGGTGAACTCGCCGTTTGCAGCATCCAGGATCACTGCGTAACCAGCCTGGCGCTGCTCCGCCGGGCGGGATCGGGGCCGTAAGGAGCGCCTGCGGGCACAGCGACGATGTCATTGGCCTCCTCCTAGGGTCTCACCGCTGCTGATGATTGCCGTTCCCGAGGAGCCTGCCGGCACACTTTGATCGAGGGTGACGAAGGGAGGCTGTAAAGTGAGGAACGAATGGTCAGCGGATGCCTCCTGGTTGGTAGATTA
>DASQQR010000550.1:0-2836 GCA_035643335.1 Anaerolineales bacterium | reverse complement strand
GCGGGGGCATTCGCAGGCACCGGTATCTCTTGCGAAGTCCAGGTGCGGCCGCCGTCCCCGGTTGTATAAAGAAACACGCCTGGCGCCACGGCGTGGCAGTCGCCCGTCAACCAACCCATTTGGGCATTCGCGAAGACTATTCCAGTCTTCGTGCAGCTCTGCAGATCCCCCTGGAACGGGTCGACCAGCGTCTGCCACGTTTTCCCTCCGTCAGTCGAACCGAACAAGGTGAAATAATCATGGTTCATCCCAGCGCCCAGGTGGGCCAGCAGCCAGCCGGTCTGCGAATCCACAAACATCAAATCCGAAGGCAAGTATAGTTCTTCCAAAAGGCCGGCGCCGAAGGCTTGGCTGGATTCCCATGAAACGCCGCCATCATGCGTAACCCAGACCACGGGAGCTTCTTGAGGGGCGCGAGAATCGCTCTGGTAATAGGTCACCCAACCCGTATCGGCGTTCAAGAAGGTGCCCAGGGCGGCCTTTCGAGACTGGTCGCCTTCCAGAGCTGCTTCGGGAGGGGTAACATCTTGCCAGGCGGTGCCACCATCTTGGGTGCGCAACACGTGATCTCCCGGATCGGCCTGGCCGCCGATCGCCCAGCCCGTGCTGGAATCGACCATATCGATGAACGTGATCGTAATTGCCTGGCCAGCCTGCAAGGGCGGTAGCGTGGTGATCCCGGAGGGCAAGCTGGTGGGTGTTGGCGTGGAGGTCTCCATCAAGGTGACGGTTGGCGCGATGGTCGCGGTGGCAGTGGGAGGCGGCGAGGTCAGCGTAGCTTCAGACGTAGCGGTACTGGTGAGCGTGGGTAACAGGAGCGTGGGAGTGTTCACAACTTGACCAGCGCCACCACCGGTGCAGGCCGCCAGCACCAAAGATGCCACCAATATAGCGATTAACAGATCAGAAAAGGAGGGTTTGGCCATTGCTGTTCAGTCTATTCCCAGGTGACATTCCCAAATAGATCAGACGGCCAGCCGCGAGCCACAAAGGCTTCAAAAGCGGGGCGCTCTTTGCCAATTACCCCGCGGGGGCCATGACCGGGATAAAACGCGGTCTCATCCGGCCAGGTGAAGACGATCTCCTGCATCGTGCGCATGGTGGTGGCGAACTCCTCCGGTGACCAGGTCTTGCCAGGGCCACCCACGAAGATCGTATCGCCAACCAGGATACGCCCGTCACCCAGATCCAAACAGGTCATGCCCGGGGTATGGCCGGGGGCGTGAATGGCGCGCAAGTGTAGATTTCCGAGCTGGATAACTTGGTGGTGTGCCAGGGGCTGGTCATATTTCAGGTCAAATCCCTCTGCATCGGCCGGATGCATGTAAACAGGCGCGCCGGTCGCGTTCTTGATCGGATCTAGGGCATCCACGTGATCGAAATGGCCGTGAGTGATCAAGATTTTGCTCACTTGGGTACCCTCTACCAGGGCCAGGATCGACTCCGGCTCGGCACCCGGATCGACAATCGCGCTGGTGCCGGTGTCGTCATCGATAATGGCGTAGGCGTTCATCGGCCATGGGCCCACTTCTTTGCAGAGCAGCTTGGCTGGCATATGAAGATTATATCAGGAAGAAATTCCCAAGGAATTTGACAAATCCTGATTTTGTGATATAAGAAGACTTAGTGGGCAATGCAGCGACATAGCCGTTCCTATACCTGACAATGAAATCTGCACATCCGGCCTTCACCGTTTATTTGTCCGGATTGCTTTAAACATAATTAAAAGCTATCATCCGTCCCCTTGACCTGCCTGGCCTTTCGACCACTGAGCGGAGAAAGGAGGTGAGCAGATAAGAAAAATTCGTAATTCAGGCCGGATTCAAAAACTGGGGGATCCTTGTACAGGGTTTGAATAGGAGGTAAATTCCTATGAAGAAAAGAACGATCGTGATGACCATCTTGGCGCTGCTGTTTGTGTTTTCTCTCACAGTTGGCACCGCCTTTGCGCAAGAAGAATTAGTCCCGCTCAAGATCAGAAACGATACCGACCAGAATGTGTTCATCACCTTGGTCGGCGAGGGGACGATTTATGGTCTGGCTGTTGGGCCGAACTCCTCCAGGGATTTTTCGGTCAGAAGGGGTACCTACGAACATACCACCTTTTCCTGTGGGACATCCGCCAGCGGTACAATAGATATGTCGAGACAGCTCAGGCTGATATTTACGCCATGTGCTGGCGCACCTCCTAACGGCGGTGAGCCGTCAATAGAGAAGGTGCACCTGACAGACACGCCTGAAGGCAAACTCTGGCAATATCAGTACAAGTAGTCCAACTTCAACGGGTTCTGCGGGCACTACGCGCCCGCAGAACCTCACTTAATCTCCCCGACGGGCATAATAAGGAAACTCTTCCGCACGAGAAATACAAATGGGGTCTGGGATCCAACTACATGGCACCAGAGCGCTTCAAGACGCGCAAGGCACGCCGCGTCACCCATTTGCTGGGTTTGCCTTTCTGCTCGACATCCACCCAGGTTTTACCGTTGTAGGTGTATTCCATCTTCCAGCGCCCCTGAGAGTCTTGTTTGCTTAACAGCAGATCCAGCGCGGGAATAAGACGAGAATCACCACCAAGACCAAGGGCCGCCAGCACCTCCAGATTCTGCAGCACGTCGGTCACATAGCCTATCGGATAGCCGAACTGAAACCAGCTGCGGCTGGGCTTAGTGCTGTAGCCCATTGGGTAATCGGCCTGCGCAGGATCTCTCCCCAGCAAGAAATCCACACCCACATCGATGGCAGATTGAACAAAGGCGGTACGCCGAGATTCAGGCACTTTGCTGAGCGCCAACATGGCCTTGACCGCCCCCCAGGCGCAGGGAAGACGGTCATT
>DASQQR010000549.1:0-9432 GCA_035643335.1 Anaerolineales bacterium | reverse complement strand
GCGAAGCCTGCCTTGCCCCTTATATGCCAAACTGGAATCCTTCAACCCGGGTGGTTCTGTAAAGGATCGCATCGCTCTAAACATGATCGCCGAGGCCGAGCGCGCCGGGCGTTTGAAACCTGGAGGCACGGTAGTAGAAGCCACTTCCGGCAATACGGGCGTCGGCCTGGCCATCGTGTGTGCCAACAAGGGCTATAAAGCCGTCTTCGTGATGCCGGACAAAATGAGCCAGGAAAAAATCCACCTGCTGCGCGCCTACGGAGCGCGGGTGGTCATCACCCCCACCGCCGTCGCGCCGGAGGATCCTCGTTCTTATTACAATGTTGCCAAACGGATTGTGTCCGAGACCCCTAACGCTGTCCTGGCCAACCAATACCACAACCCCGAAAACCCGCTCAGCCATTATCAAACCACCGGACCCGAAATTTGGGAGCAGACCCAGGGTAAAGTCACCGGGGTGGTGATCAGCATGGGCACTGGAGGAACCATCACCGGGGTAGGTCGTTATTTAAAGGAACAGAACCCCGCCATCTGCATCATCGGGGTCGACCCCGCTGGATCAATCCTTCAGGAGACCTGGAAAGAAGGTCACGTGCCCGAAGACGCCGAGCCAACCACCTACAAGGTAGAGGGTATCGGCGAGGATTTCTTGCCCTCCACGCTGGACCTTTCTGTGATCGATGAGGTCATACGGGTCACCGATAAGGAATCCTTCTTGTGGGCCCGCCGCCTGGTTAAGGAAGAGGGTATCTTCTGCGGTGGCTCCTCAGGTTCGGCGTTAGCGGCAGCAATGCGTTACGCCTTAAAATCAACTCCTGATGACCTGCTGGTTACCATCTTGCCGGACACGGGATCACGCTACCTGTCCAAGTTTTATGATGATAAATGGATGCGAGAGAACGGCTTCCTGGAAGCTGAGTGGGGGAAGGTCTCCCTAAATGAAATCCTGGCTACTAAATCCTTTCAGACGTTGATCACCGCATCGGTGCACGACTCGATCACCAACGTCATCGCCCTGCTCAAGCAGCACGATATCTCCCAGGTGCCAGCAATATATCCGGATGGAACCCTGGCTGGTCTGGTGACCGAAGTGGATTTGCTCAAACACATGCTGGAGCGTGATCACACCCACTCCGCCAGCGAAACCATCGAAGCTATCGTCCAGGCGCCTCAAGCCACTTATCCCGCCCATACCAGCCTGGAAGAGGTGTTGCCGGATATCGTCAGCGGCAATGTAATCATCGTGACCGAAGGAGATCGCCCGGTGGGGATATTGACCAAAATCGATGTGCTTGACTTTATCTCTCAGGAGATCTGATCCTATTTATGATCCGCGATCTACCCTTGCTTGCCATCCTGCGCGTCGACAAGCTTCTCTTGCACGAAAAACATGACCAGCAACGTACTCCGGCCTTAATTGAAAAGCTGGAAGCCAGTGGGGTCTTGAGCAACCCGCCGATCATCACCCCACTACACGACCGCACCGGGCGATATATGGTCCTGGATGGTGCTCATCGCACTTTGGGAATGAAACGGCTGGGCATCCCCCACATATTGGCGCAGATCGTCGAGCCGGATGATCCCGGCCTGGATGTGAGCCCGTGGAATCACGTGATCTGGGAGCTCGATAGCGACCAGTTCCTGGAAAGCATCGATAGCATTCCCAATCTGGAGCTGCGCATGCGCGACCTGAAAACGGGCTTGCAGGAGATGCTAAACAAGCTGGCTGTAGCCCTGATCCGGGCGCCTAACGGGGATACTTATGCGCTCTATCCGCCTACCGCAGATCTGGGCACACGGGTAAACATGCTGCACGCCATCGTGGATAAATACAAAGATCAGGGCAAGATGGACCGCACCAATCTGCGCGATATGGAAAAACTCAAGGACCTGTACCCCACGCTCACCAGTCTGGTGGTGCTCCCTAAGTTCAGGATTGAGGAGATTTTGTATCTGGCCGGCACGGGCCACATCCTGCCAACCGGCAGTACACGCTTCACGATTTCTCCGCGGGCGCTGCATGTAAACTACCCGCTGGAGGAGCTGGCGGCAGATAAATCTTTGGAAGAAAAGGATGCTGCCTTAGACCGGTGGCTGCATGATAAGATCGACCACAAGAGTGTTCGCTATTACGAGGAAGCTACATTCTTATTTGATGAATGATGTGGTTTAGATTCTTTTCAATGCCGTTTCCAGGTCTTCCAACAGGTCATCGACATGTTCGAGGCCCGCGGAGAGGCGCACCAGCCCTGGATCAACGGCCAGTTGAGAGCCGGCTGTGGACGCGTGTGTCATGGCGGCCGGCACTTCGATGAGCGACTCGACGCTCCCCAGAGATTCGGCCAGAGTAAATACCTGGGTGCTCTCGACCAACCGCCGCGCGGCCTCAGCCCCGGCCTTCAAGACGAATGAAATCATGCCCCCACCGTTGCGCATCTGCCGGCGAGCCACCTTGACCTGGGGGTGGGAGGCATGGAAGGGATAGCGCACGCGCTCAACTCCGGGCTGACCCACCAGGAAATCCGCTAAAGTCGCTGCATTGGCGGCGTGTCGTTCCATGCGCACCGGAAGGGTTTTGATCCCGCGTAAGACAAGAAAGCAGTCCATTGGGCCCGGCACCGCTCCTACCGCGTTTTGCAGGAAAGCCAGCTGTTGGTGCACGTCTGCGTCCGAGGTAACCACCGCCCCCCCGACCACATCCGAATGACCGCCTAGGTACTTGGTTGTAGAGTGCACCACGATGTCGGCCCCTAATTCCAATGGGCGTTGCAGGTAAGGCGTAGCAAAAGTGTTATCGACGACCAGATAAGGATAAACCTCCTTGGGCGAGCCCGCCCGAGCGCGGTGTTCGTCCAGAATCGCGGCGATGGCGCCGATGTCCGAGACGTTGAGCAGCGGGTTGGTCGGCGTCTCCAACCAAACCAGGCGCGTCTCCGGCCTCAGATTGGCGCCCACCTGGGCCAGGCTCGTGGTGTCCACATAGGAAAAATCTAAGCCATAACGCCGGAATTCGTTTTCGAACAGGCGATACGTGCCCCCGTAAACGTCGTTCCCCGCCAGCACGTGGTCGCCAGGGGATAATAAGCGCAGGACGGCGTCCGTAGCCGCCATCCCAGAAGAAAACGCCAGGCCGTGTTGCGCCCCCTCCAGGGCAGCCAGGCAGGCTTCCAGGGCGGTGCGGGTTGGGTTGCCAGTCCGGGAGTATTCGTAACCCCGGTGCCGCCCAACGCCGTTTTGGGCGTAGGTTGAAGTTTGGTAGATGGGTGTGGTCACCGCTCCGGTGGCCGCTTCCGGCTCCTGGCCGGCATGAATCGCAAGGGTCTCAAAACGAGGCGACATAAATTGACCTCCTTAAGCTTGATCTGAGGTATCTTCCGGTCTCCCGCTTTTGGCAGGATCAGCCCATCGATTTTACCAGCAACGAGGTTTCAGCGAATCGTGGGATGAGATCGAAATTGTTATAATAGCTGGCATTGCTAAGGAATAACTATGGATATTTTCTTTCAAGACCCCTCCCAAGTCCCGCTTCCTCCCGAGGAAGTGCGCATTCGAACGTTCCGGGCCGAGCCCTGGCCGGACGGGCGCCGCGTGCTCGTTTATCTTGAATTGACCCCCTTCCAGAGGCGGCCCAGTGGAAAAATCGTGGTCCACGACGACCAGGGAGAGGAAGTCGCCAATATTTCCATCATCGAAACCATCGATCCGAAAATGGAATTCACCATCCATCTGCGCACTCCAAGACCGGGCTGCCAATACACTGCTTCTTCCACGTTGTTCTACACAGAAACTGAAGACGCGAACGATTCAGAAGCAGGTGCCCAATCCGAAGGCAGACCTCTTCCCCCGATGCCCACCAAAATCAAGGTTGTAGACCAGGCAAGTACAACGTTTCACCTCGAGGGGTGAGGATGAGGCACCTGCTGCGCCTGCGCGTCTACATTTATCCCTACAAGAAACAAATTATCCTGGCGCTGCTCTCTCTGCTTCTAACCACTGCCATTAACCTGGCCATCCCTGCCATTATCCAGCAAGTCATTGACGCGGGGTTAGGACGCAGAGAAGCAGGCTTTCTGCTTGGGGCGGCTCTGCTCATCCTGGTGATCGGGAGTATTCGGGCAGGGTTGCTGTACGTACAGCGCTATTTGAGCGAATGGATCGCCTCCCACATCGGTTTCGACCTGCGCAACCGGCTGTACGATCATATCCAACACCTGTCTTTCAGTTACCACGATCACGCCCAAACCGGCCAGTTGATCAGCCGGACGATCGAGGATGTGCGCTCCATTGAACGCTTTACCGGATATGGCCTGGTAGAACTCTTGCACCTGAGCCTGCTGCTGGTCGGGATCATCGTACTGTTGTTCATCGGCAACCCCCGCCTGGCAGCCATCTCCTTGCTGCCGATGATCCCTTTGGTGCTGATCACCACCAATTTCGGCCAGAAGATCGGCGAGTTCTTCTGGGCGGTAGACAACGCTCTGGGTGAACTATCTGCCCGGCTCCAGGAGAACGTGACCGGGGTACAGGTGGTACGCGCCTTCGCCCGGGAGCCTCACGAAATCCAGCGTTTTGACCGGCAGAACCGCATCTTGTACGATGCCCGCGTGACGGTCATCAGCGAGTGGTCGAAAATCATGCCCACCTCGCACTTATTGGTCACGTTGGGCACCATCCTGATCCTGTGGTTCGGCGGCCGGATGGTGCTGCAGGGCGAGATGACCATTGGTGAAGTGGTCGCCTTTAACAGCTACCTGCTCATGCTGGCCTCCCCGGCCCAGCAGCTGACCTGGCTGGTGAACCTGGCCGGTGAAGCGGTTGCCGGGGTGAGACGCGCCTCCGAGATCCTGGATCACGAACCCGAGATTAAATCGCCGCCGGAAGCCATTCGTTTACCCCCGCTTTCCGGGCGGGTGGAATTCAGAGACGTGTGTTTCAAGTACCGCAATGAAAGAGCTCACGCGCTGGCTGACATCGACCTCACGGTAGAACCGAACCAGCTGATCGCCTTGATCGGGCCAACCGGATCAGGCAAAACCAGCCTGGTAAATTTAATCCCCCGCTTCTACGACGTCAGCGAAGGCGCCGTGCTGGTAGACGGAATCGACGTACGCCAGGCCGACCTTGTCTCCCTGCGCAGGCAAATCGGCATCGTGTTGCAGACTTCGCTGCTGTTCTCCACCACCCTCCGCGAGAATCTGGCTTACGGCCGGCCGGATGCCAGCGAGGCAGAGATAGTTGCTGCTGCCAGGGCTGCCCAGGCGCATGATTTCATCTCTTCCTTCACCGAGGGTTACGACACCATCGTGGGGGAACGCGGCGTCACCTTGTCCGGGGGGCAGCGCCAGCGTGTGGCCATCGCCCGGGCGCTGTTGATGGACCCGCGCATCCTCATCCTGGACGATTCCACCTCCAGCGTGGACACCCAGACTGAGCGGTTGATCCAACTGGCCCTGGATCGATTGATGGAGGGCCGCACAACCTTCGTAATCGCCCACCGCCTGTCCACTGTCCAGCGGGCAGACCTGATCCTGGTGATGGAGGCCGGCAGAATCGTCGAACGCGGCGTCCACGCGGAACTGTTGGCTCGAAAGGGGCTCTACCGGGAGATCTACGAACTGCAGCTGCGCGACCAGGAGCGTTTCCGCGATGAGATCCAATCTCTCAAGGCCGGACCATACCCCCTGAGTATCGAAAAGCCCAGGGAGATCGAAACCGAATGACCCAGGCACCGCCACACGACGAGGAGGTCTACCTCAAAGGCTACAATCCCAACGTCAGCCGGCTTCTGGTTTCTTTCGCCCGCCCGTATCGTGGTCGGTTTTTGGTGGCCTTGGTCCTGATGCTAACCGGTTCGGCCGCCGCGGTCGCTGGTCCCTACCTGGTGAAGGTAGCGTTGGACTCCGGCCTGGAAGCCAAATCGGTCGCCGCTTTGCGAAACACCGTTTTGCTGTATTTGCTGGTCGCTGGCATCCAGTGGCTGGCCACCTTCTTGCGGGTCAACCTGATGGCTCGCGTCGGCCAGTCGATCATTTACGACCTGAGGGCACGATTGTTCGAGCATCTGCAAACGCTTTCATTAAGCTTCTTCAGCCACTACAGCGTGGGCAGGGTGATCACCCGGGTCATCAACGATGTCGGCGTTTTGAGGGAATTCCTGACCTGGGCCGTACTGGCCACCGCCCGGGATGTCTTCACCCTGTTCGGGATCATCATTGCTATGCTGAGCATGGATCTGCGCCTCTCCTTGCTGACTTTCATCGTCCTCCCGGTCATGGTGGGAGTGACCATGCTTTTTAGAAAACGGGCCCGTGAGAATTACCGGCGGGTGCGCGCCGCGATCAGCTGGGTAAATTCGGTCCTGGCAGAAAATATCAATGGCGTGCGGGTGGTCCAGGCGTTTTCCCGGCAGTCGACCAACTACGCCTTTTTTCGGGAAGAGGTCAACCAGAACAACCTGGCCGCTAACCTGGGTGCAGCGCGCATCGCCGCCGCCTTTCCAGCCTCCATCGAATTATTGGGAGCCCTGGCAACAGCCCTCGTAATCTGGCTGGGCGGGGCGGCGGCCTTGGGAGCGCGGATCACTCCTGGTGTCCTCGTTGCATTTGTGCTCTATATCGATCGGTTTTTCGACCCCATCCGCGATTTGAGCCGGCGCTACGACTCGTTCCAGTCAACGATGGCCGGGGGCGAACGCATCTTAACCTTGTTAGAGACCATGCCGGAGGTCCAGGACCTGCCGCAGGCCACGGACTTACCGCCTATCAAAGGCGATGTGACCTTTGAGAAGGTGTCCTTCTTTTACTCTGATGACCCGCCGGACGAAGGCGGACAGCATGTGCTGAGGGATATCGACCTGCACGTGCCGGCCGGTCGCACTATCGCTCTGGTAGGGGAGACCGGTGCGGGCAAAACCACGCTCGTTAAACTGCTGAGTCGCTTCTACGATCCCACCGGCGGGCGGATCATAATTGACGGGCACGATCTGCGTCACGTCAGACAAAGCAGTTTGCGAACCCAAATGGGTATCGTGCTGCAGGAGCCTTTCCTCTTTAATGGCACCATCCAAGAGAACATCCGCTTTGGCCGGCTGGAGGCCACTGATGAGCAGGTGGAGGCAGCCGCGCGGGCCGTCGGCGCCCACGATTTCATCACCCGCCTGCAAAAGGGCTATGACAGCCCGGTCGAGGAAGGCGGCGTGCTGCTCTCCGTAGGACAGCGCCAGTTGATTTCCTTCGCCCGAGCTCTGCTGGCTGACCCGCGCATATTGGTCCTCGACGAGGCCACTTCAAGCGTGGATACCCAAACCGAACGCATCATTCAAAAGGCCCTGGCGCGCCTCTTGCAAGGAAGAACAGCCTTCGTGATCGCCCACCGTCTCTCAACTGTGGTAAACGCCGATTGCATTATAGTCATCCACGATGGGAGCGTCGTCGAAAAGGGTACTCACCCAGAACTGCTGGCTTTGGGCGGCTACTACTACCGGCTTTACTCGATGGGCTTCGAGGAATAGGCACAGCTTTCAATATTGATGGGGACAGCCGGGGATGATTGACGCACCTTCTTGCCCATGCTAGAATGATTCTCTAAATATTTTTTACAAATAGCGCAAATTTTGCAAAGCATGGGTATATCTCCGCAGATTTCAACGCAAAGCCAATCAACCAGCGATCAGCAGGGCAGGCCCGGCCGAGGGATTCAATTAACCAGCCGGGGCTTGGGGGTTTTATTAGCGGCCAACCTGGCGATCATAAGCTTGCTGGCCCGGGCCTTCGTAAACGTGGGGGAGGCTCCCCCTCCATCTGCGACCCCGGCTGCCAGCATTCGCCAGATCGGTGCGGCGGCTACAACCACCGGGGCTGCCCAGACCGTTGGGGCGGCAGTTGAACTGTCGCCCCAATCGGCCAGCGATACTCCCCTTCCTACAGACACCGGTATCCCGCCTACACTCACCCCCACCGTCGATCTGCCTCCAACGCTTTCCAGTGATCCTCAGTTCGTCAACACCCCCCTGAGTCGGGGGACAATGATCCTGGCGCTGCGCGAAGAAGGCTATAGCCACTTATTCGCCTACCAGCCAATGAACACACCTTTCACCCGCCTGACGGAAGGCCCGTGGGACGATATCACCCCGGCAGTCAGCCCCGAGAATAGCCACATCGCTTTCGCTTCCAACCGGGATGGACAGTGGGATCTTTACCTGCTTGCCGTAAGCAGCGGTGAGATCACCCGCTTGACGGATACCCCCGAATATGATGCGGCTCCCTCCTGGTCCCCAGATGGGCGCTTCCTGGTTTTCGAGACCTACATCCAGGGAAACCTGGAAATCTCGATTCAGGCCATTGACGGGGGCGAGGCGCTCATCAATTTGAGTGAACACCCGGCTGCCGATTTTTCCCCCAGCTGGTCGCCGCAAGGGCGGCAGATCGCCTTTGTTTCCACGCGCAGCGGGGAATCCGAGATATGGCTGGCGGACCTGGATAAAACCGGCCAGGACAGATTCCAGGATCTCAGCCAGAGCCCAACGACCTCAGAATCCCACCCAGTCTGGTCTCCGGATGGAGGCGTTCTGGCTTGGGCTGCGGCGGAAGACGGATACCACAATTTGTACACCTGGAAAGCCGGCACTGATCCGAGCTACGCGGGCAGCGGTGACTGGCCGGCCTGGAACCCGGCGGGCGATATCTTGCTCACCGCGTTGCAGGCACCCAACCAAACATCGCTTGCAGCCCACAACATCGCGGATGGCGTGCTGGCACTACCTCCACAGGTCCTCCCTGGATCCGTCTGGGGCATAACCTGGGCTGACATGACAATGCCAGTGCCCTTGCCGCGACCCTTGGAACAGGCTGCCAGCAGCACCCCAGCTCCTTTGTGGCTTCCGGAGATCTCACCTCCAGTCGATATCCCCGGCAACCGCCAACATCTGGTGCCGCTCCAGGACGTGGAAGCCCCCTACCCGCAGCTGCATGACTTGGTGGACGAATCCTTCCAAGCCCTTCGGGAGCGGGTGGCTTCCGATGCCGGCTGGGACGTCCTGGCCACATTGGAAAACGCTTTCGTACCGCTCACCTCCCCCCTGGCCCCTGGTTTGGGGCAGGATTGGCTTTATACCGGGCGCGCTTTTGCCATCAACCCCCTTCCGGTGAACGCCGGTTGGATCGTAATCGTACCTGAAAAGTTCGGCCCAGAGACCTACTGGCGAGTCTATTTGAAGGCCCGCTTTCAAAACGGCTCCCAGGGAACGCCACTCCACAACCTCCCCTGGGACTTTGACGCCCGCTATCAAAGCCATCAGGAATCCTACGAGTTGGGAGGCGCCCGCTTTGAAAACCTCCCCATCGGATATTGGGCTGACTTTACCGAGCTGGCCAGGGCGTTCGGATGGGAACGCCTCCCCGCGCTTCCCACCTGGCAATCTTCGTTCCCGGCGGC
>DASQQR010000548.1:0-2884 GCA_035643335.1 Anaerolineales bacterium | reverse complement strand
CATAATTAGCAGCCGGTAAGATCTGCCTGTTTTCTGCCAGTGAAGAGAAGGCGCGACCCAGGAGGGTATCAGGACCGGCATAATAGGCCTGGTAGACAAATTGTCCTAGAAGGGTGGTTAAATACTTGCGGAAGACGATTAGAAGGAGCACGAGCCCAAGGGACGAGGCGCTGACCACAATGAGGATGAGCTTTTTCTTTCGGACCAAACCGCGCCATTCACCCGAAAACACGTTTCCAAGAAAGACCTCTGACCCGGCCAATCGATCCCTATCCCGAGACGGTGGTGAATCCCTTTTGGTGAGGACATCTACCATGGATAGACCGAATTCGACGCTTCCAAGGAAAAACACCGTGAAGGGGATATCCTTCGGATTGATAAATGCGTGCCCCCAGAGCAATGGCTGGGTGACGAATAACAATACCGTGGTCAGGGCGGCCCACCCACTCATAACCCGCTTTGCTAAGCGGTAAAGAAAATACAGGCCCAACTGAAAGGTGAGGAAATTCATATAGTGCCAAGCCTGGATGGGTTGCCAATCTTTGCGCAGGAAACCCAGGACCTCGGAGCCCAACTTCCCGACCATCACGTAGAAGGAGCCTTTTTCGTCTTTCAGGCCGCCAACATCGCCCGAATAGGCGGCCAGGGACTTCTGCGCATATTGGTAGCGAAGATGTTCGTCCCAGGATTCGCCGAAATCTGCGGCCGTAAGCGCCCCGACGACAAGATTAATCGATATCAGAATCAGGAACAGGAAATCCGGGTTAGAAATCAGACTGCGCAACCCGGCGAGATTGGCCTTCATACCCCTAATTTTATATCAGGGCATGGAAATAGTGGAAGGGGCCTTGGGCTCTCCCTGGGAATCGGCGTGGAAAAGATGGGTGAAGGATCTCCTAAATCGGACCATTTGTGTTATTATTCCGCTCAAGACCCAGGGGTTTCAGATGGTAATCTGGGAGAAGAATAACTTTGCAGAGCTGAGTACCGGGCACGCGGGGTTACTTTTGGAAATCCGTAGTAGTTTATGAAAAAGAAACCCATTCAGCACGTGACACCTATTTGGGAATCCCGATCCATGAGCAAGGCAAGCGGTTCCCCAGTCTTGCTAAAGATGGAGGCCTTCCAGCCTATCGGCTCGTTTAAGGCCAGGGGCATGGGTTACGCCTGCCAGGAGAGCTGCAGAGATGGCGCGAAGCATCTGGTGTGCGCTTCAGGTGGAAACGCCGGATACGCGGTCGCCTATGCAGGCAACCAGCTGAGTGTGGATGTCACCATCGTGGTGCCGACAACCACACCGGAGTGGCTGCGTGGATTGATCCGCCAGGAGGGCGCGGTGGTGCTCGAGCATGGGGATTCGTGGGACGACGCGCACGCTTTTGCCACCGGACTCGCCCATCGCAAAGGTGGTGCTTATATTCATCCGTTTGACGACCCGAGGGTGTGGCACGGGCACGCCAGCATGGTCGCCGAGATCGCTGATGCGGGGGTTAAACCGGGCGTCGTGGTAGTCTCTGTGGGCGGTGGTGGCTTGCTATGCGGGTTGTTGGAGGGGATGCACCAGGTTGGTTGGAATGACGTTCCGGTACTGGCGGTAGAGACGGAAGGAACGGCTTCTTTTGCTGCCTCAGCTCAGGCTGGCCGGCTGGTCACTCTTGACAAAATCAGCTCCGTTGCGACCACACTAGGAGCGCGGAGGGTGGCCCCCGAAGCACTGGCATGGACACAGCGCCATGCGGTCCTACCCTGGGTGGTAACAGACCGCGCGGCGGTGGATGCCTGCCTGAAGTTCGCAGACGAACACCGGGTACTGGTGGAGCCGGCCTGCGGGGCATCCCTCTCCGCGGTTTACGATCAAGCAGAACCCTTAAAAGGAGAGGATTCAATCCTGGTCATCGTGTGCGGCGGCGCTGGGGTCACGCGGGAGCTGCTCGAGCACTGGGACCGGACGGTTTAGAAGAGCTGCGAAGGCAGCGTTATCCATCATCCAAAACAATATGGACGCAATCAAAATCACATCGATCCAATCCGGAATCGCAGATCACAACAGCAGGTTGATCTGGAGCTATGTTGCCTCTCAAGCAGGCATCGCGGTTGAATTTATCGGCGATTTGCCATGGCAGCAACGGGAAGAAGCCTTTGACGCCGGTGAAGTCCAGGTCTGCTGGATGTGCAGCCTGCCATATATTTGGAAAGCAGGGCATAAAACGCCCTACGTTGAATTGCTGGCTGCGCCGGTGATGCGGCCGCCTCGCTACCGAAACCAACCAGTCTACTATTCGGATGTCGTGGTTCACCGGGAAAGCCGGTTTCAATCTTTCGCTGACTTGCGGGGCGCTTCCTGGGCTTACAATGAGCCGCATTCCCACTCCGGTTTCAACCTGACGCGTTACCAATTAGCCCGATTGGGAGAAACATTCAACTACTTCGGTGACGTGATCCCATCGGGCGCACACGATCGTTCTCTGCAGTTGATCATCGAGCGGCAGATCGAGGCCTCTGCCATCGATAGCACGGTTCTGGAGCTGGTACTGGCATTGCGCCCCGACCTCGAGAATACCATACGAATCATCGACACGTGGGGACCCAGCCCGATCCCGCCCTGGGTAATCCGAACAGACCTTCCGCCAGAGGTGCGTAATTCGATCCGGCAGGCGCTGCTCCAGATGCACAGCGATCCATGCGGCCGACAGATCTTAGATCAAGGTCAAATTGACCATTTCATTCAGGTCGTCGACCGGGATTACGATGCCGTACGGGAGATGGCCAGGATCGGCGCATCCGTGCCGTTGCCGCACCTGGAATCCTAGACAACACTGCCAGCGACGCGGCCATGGAAAACGCTCTTTGGATGCTAGAGCAGGCCGGGAAGTAGCGATTTTTG
>DASQQR010000547.1:0-2932 GCA_035643335.1 Anaerolineales bacterium | reverse complement strand
CCGCAGCATTTCCTTGCCCGCAAGCGTGAAATCCGACCAGATCGAGGCTGAATACAATAAAGGCGTTCTGACGCTGCACCTGCCTAAGACCGAAGAGGTGAAACCGAAGCGAATTCCGGTTCGCTCTGGTGGCAAGGTCTTGGAAGGTCATTTCGAAGGCGACGGTAAGAAGAAGTAAAGAATTGGATTCTAGACAAATAGAGAGTCCGGGTTTTTGCCCGGAGCACTTTATTTCGGGGTCAGTTTCTCTGAGATGGAATCCGGCCTGCCCATTCGGCGGGCCGGATTTATTATTTCCGTTTTTCAGTTTTTGAGGTAAGCTCAACCCGGCATATGGTATAAGTTAAGGCAGCGAAAGAGAGATAAGGATATGCAGCGGATCCAGAACGCTTTTCTCCTAGACACGGACAGGCCGGCTCCGGCGTACGATTTGTCGGTCGTCGTCCCGGTTTACAACGAAGAGGGAAACCTTTCCACACTTTATCAAGAACTCGACGAGGTCCTGCGCGACCTGGGACTCCGCTATGAGATAATTTTCATCGACGATGGCAGCGCCGATAGAAGTTATACTGTGTTGGAGCAATTGCACGCCCAGGACGAGCATGTCAAGGTGATCCAGTTCCGGCGCAACTTTGGCCAAACAGCTGCCTTCTCAGCCGGTTTTGATTACGCCGCCGGTGATTTGATTGTCACCCTGGACGCCGATGGGCAGAATAACCCCCAGGATATCCCGCGCCTATTAGCCAAGCTGCGGGACGGCGATTATGATCTGGTAACCGGTTGGCGCATCAACCGCAAAGAGCCTTTTGTCCGCCGCCTGTTATCCAGAACCGCAAATATCATCATCACCCGCAGCACGCATGTATCGGTCCACGACCGCGGATGTTCGCTCAAAATATTCAAAAAAGATCTGGTCAAGAATCTGCGGCTTTATGGCCAATTGCACCGTTTTATGCCCGAACTGGCCAGCAACGTTGGCGCCAACGTCGCGGAGGTGCCGATTAACGACCGGGAGCGAAAACATGGCCGCTCAAAATATGGCTCTTTATCTCGCACCCCGCGAGTGGTTCTCGATTTGATCACCATCCTGTTCCTGCTCAGCTTCTTTACCAGCCCAATCCAATTCTTTGGCTCGATTGGTTTCATTACCGGTGGGATCGGAGCATTAATTGGGGGGTCTATGGCTTTGACCAAAATATATCGCGGCCTTGTTGCTGGCTGGGCTGGATTTCACGCCTATCAGATCGGCAACCGGCCGCTGTTTCTTCTGTCTTTTCTCCTGATCATGGTGGGCGGCCAATTCTTGATGATGGGCTTGCTGGGGGAAATGATCATGCGTACCTATTACGAGGCGCGCGATAAGCCGACGTATTACATCCGCAATTTCCTGCCCTGATTCTATCTTCTCTGGGCAGAGCAGCTCGCTATCTAACCGCGACGTATCTGCTCAGCCTGCCTCCGAATGGGACGCGGACGAGCGCGGACCGACGCGGAAGAACTGAACATGAGCAATTGCAGCCCGGTGAAGCCCAAGGGCCTGTCCGCTCTTTGATCGCCGAGAGCCTGTCCTGGATGCAACGAAGGATTTCCTGACCGAGGCTTGGGAATGCGCCCGCTACACGGTCGTTCGTGGCAAATATTATTACAACATGACGTCATTACGATTTCCTGACAACTGTTCAGGCCTCAAACTGGGATGGAGCAGAAGTGGTCTCGGCTTCGCGCTGAGACAACATTTGGCGTAATTCCAGGATGTGTTCGTGCAGCGCCCGAGCGGCGCGCTGCGGATCTCGAGATCGCAGGGCTTCGATGATGGCATAATGGCGCTGGGCCAGATAAGCCAACTGGCTTTGGAGTTCGGTTGTGGTGACCGTCGTCCAGTATGAGAATTGAAACAGACCCCAAGAGCGGATGAGCATCGAATTCCCGGAAGCGTTGATGATGGCCTTGTGGAACTCGAAGTTGCGTTCAACCATGCCTCGGACGTCTCCGCTTTCGCTGAGGCGAACCATGTCGCCAACCAGTTTTTCTAATTTATCGATTTGTTCATCGCTCAAATGGGGTAGGGCCAGCCTGGCCCCCAGAGATTCCAGCGCGGCCCGGACTGGATAAATCTCCATGAGATCATCGATGGTATGTGTCCTGACGTATGTGCCGCTGTAGGGTTCGGATTCCAAAAAACCCAATACCTCTAACTGGCGCAACGCCTCGCGCACCGCTCCCTGGCTGACACCGAGCTGCCGGGCAACGCGTGTCTCGACGATCCGTTCACCTTCATTGTAATCACCCTTAAGGATGGCAGCGATTAAGTGTTCGCGGATTTGGTCATGTAGCATCGTCCTGCCCAGGGATGGATCATTTCCCGATCCTTTTGGCTTCCCCTTTTTCAAGCCCATTTTAGACCCCTTCTTGAAACTTAAAATTCCCTCTTCTATCAATTGCCGTCCAGGTTCGTGCCGAACATGATTATTTCGACAACAGATTTGGCGCAGTTCGCTGGTTGAGTAGGCATTCTTATGCCGTATCGAAACCCGTCGAAGGGTAGGCGTTTTTTGCCGTATCGCTTGCACTGAGCCCGGTCGAAGTGAAACCAAGAACTGTGCCAAATCGCTGATGGAGATAGGCTTTTGGGCCGATTTGGCTTTTATTTGACATTGTCAAATTATTTGTTGGCGCGCAAGAGATCTCGCAAACCAGCCCAAAGGTTTTCGAAGAACGCCCGCATGGCGATCACAGCCACATTGGCTCCGACTGGCGAATCCTCGGCTGGTTCTTCGGGATTTTCCAGGCGGGCCCGGACGCATTCGACGTAGGCATTGGTCAGTTGTTTGGAGGTGTCCAGGATCACCGCCTGGCCAAACTGGCCCAGGCGACCGCGGATGTTGATATCGAATCTGTAGTCCACATGGCTCACTTGATCCTCGAGCGCACG
>DASQQR010000546.1:0-8375 GCA_035643335.1 Anaerolineales bacterium | reverse complement strand
TGCTGCATTCCAGCTCCTCGTAAGCGTGTTCCTGGTGCGGCGTGTAATAATCAGCCTCGATGATGACGTCGGCTTCCTCGAAGCCCTTCGCAATATCGCCCTTGCGGATCTTTACATGCCGGTTGATATTGCCATTCTCCCCGTCCTCGCCGGCAGGTGGGTGCAATTGGGGAGCCTGTGGTTCCAACGCCTCCCGCGGATCCGTGAGCAATAAGAGCGGCGTGTAGGTGACTTCAATAGCCGCCAGGGCCGCTTCGGCTTGTTCGGGGCTTTCGGCCACCACCAAGGCAAGCGCATCGCCGGCCATGCGTACGACTTTGTCACAAAAGACCGGTTGGTCCGGCTTGAGCAGGCCGAACAGATTCTCGCCCGGCACGTCCGCAGCAGTGAACACCGCAACGACGCCCGGCACCTGGCGAGCCTTTTTAGCTTCGATCTTCTCTATGCGCGCATGTGGGAAGTCGCTCCGTTTAGCCTGGCCATACAGCATTCCAGGAAATTGCAGGTCGTCGGTGTACTTCAAAGCGCCGGTGGCCTTGGATATGGCCAGCCGCTCGCTTGCTTCTACTTTTTCATCCCATTCAAACTCCATCTCCCCGCGCAAGACGGCGGCAGCCTGTAAGATTGCGTCCGGTGCCCGGTACCCGCCACTGCAGCGCGAGATGTTGTAGCGCAAGGCCTCAGCCACCTCTCCCCGCGTGGGGTTGGGATTCCGCCCCAGCAGAGCTTTGCCCGTCATGATCTGGCCGGGCGTAGCATACCCGCACTGCATGACGTGATTCAGCACGAAGGCCTTCTGCAGGGGATGCAATTCGCCATCGGCGTTGAGCCCTTCGATCGTCTCGACCGATCTACCCTCCATTTGATCCAGGCGAATTTGGCAGGCCGCACGCGCTGTTCCATCAACGATCACCGTGCATGCCCCGCAGTAACCTTCGTTATCGCAGGCCTGCTTGGCTCCGGTAAGATCCAGTGCCTCTCTTAGGCCTCGTAACAGGCTCCATCCAGGCCTGTTGGCTATTTCTACTTCCTTGCCGTTTACCTTAAAAAATACGAATTCTTCGGAGTTCATCAGCGTTACCTTTATCTGGACTGCAAATGCCGGGTCTTCCGCTTTCAGCGGGAGGGTCCAAATGCCTTAAGGTCTTTGGGATTTGCCGGATCACTTCTTCACAATCCCTCTCCAGGCGGGGCCATTCTGTGGCCATGGAGCGGCCAGGAGATCTCGGGTTTCCTGTCCGGCCAGCGCCACGAGGTTTTCTCTGGCCTCGATAGCCTTCTCGAGTACCTGGGATTCATCCATGCTGAGCACTCTGTGATCTTCCATGATTAACTGCCCATCCACGATCGTGTGGGTTACATCACTGCCGCGCGCGCTGTAGATCAACTTAGGAACCCAGCGCCCGCCTGGAAGCAAGTGGGGCTGATTAAAATCGATCACGAGGATGTCGGCTCGTTTACCGGTTTCCAGTGAACCCACCTGGTCTTCGATCCCCAAGACGCGCGCACCGTTGATGGTGAGCATTTCCAGAATCTGCTCTGCCGTAACTGCTTCGGCATCCAGCTTGGTGGCCTTCTGAAGCATCGCGGCGGTGCGGCCAACTTCCAGCATATCGTACGTGTAGCTGGCGGCGCCATCCGTGCCGAGTCCAATCGGGATGCCCCGGCTCAGCATATGGCTGATCGGAGCTATGCCGTACCCGAGATAGGCATTCGCCACCGGGCAGTGCACCACCTTTGTGCCCGTTTTCGCTATGAGCTCGATTTCGCGATCCGAAAGCCAGACCGCGTGGAACATCACCCCGCGTGGCCCGGTCAATCCCAGGCTGTGAAAATGCTCCAGATCGCGCTCGCCGAATTGCCGTATGGTATACGAATTGATTTCGATCCAACCCGCGACGTGGGTGCTGACATTGACATCCAACTCCCTGGCCAGCTCGACCGTCTTGGACATCAAGCTCTCGCTGATATCCTCGGTCGAACCGGGTCCCAGGGCGATGGTGGTTCTGCGGGTTTTGTGCCAGGTGTCGTAATAGCGGCGCGCCTCATCCACCAGGATATCTTCCCTTTGAATCATCGTCATGTACTCTGAATCAATCCTTTCTCCTGCGAAAGTTTGATCCAGGAGACCGAAGACCATCTGGGCGCGTAAACCTGCTTTGTCGAAGGTCTCTGTGACCTGGTAGATGTTCTCCATATCGGTATGGAGATACCAGTGATCCGAGATGGTTGTCACCCCGTTTCTGATCATTTCTAATGCCGCCAGGGCCGCGCTGGCCCGCGCATGTTCCGGCTTTATTTTTGAGACCACCGGGAACAAGAACCGCCAGTTCCAGGGATCGAAGTGCATGTCGTAGCCGATCCCTTCGATTAGCGACTGGTAGACATGCGAATGAGCGTTGATAAAACCCGGCGCGACGACACAGCCCCGCGCTGAGATTGTTTTATCCGCAGCATGCTCAAGTCCTACACCTATAGCGATGATCTCGCCATCGTTGACGGCAACATCTCCGTTCTCAATCACCCGTCGCTGCGCATCCATGGTGATCACAGCTCCGTTCTTAATCAGTAAGTCGATTGTCATAAGGGCAATTTACCTCTCGCAATGAATCTTCCATAACCTCGCCCGGCCAGTATGCCGTCCCCATCCCATATCGTTTGGCCTCTCACGACTGTCCGGGTAACACGACCATGCAGACTCCATCCCTCGTAGGGTAGGGTCAATGCTCGTGAGAATGGTCCCAGGTCTGAGACCGTCCAGTCAGCGTGGGGGTCCAGGAATACCAGATCGGCATCCGCGCCGGTGCTGATGGTCCCTTTACGGTCAGCGATCCCCAGGACGTCCGCGGGCCCCCTCGAGATCAATTCTACAAAACGCTGCAGAGATATGCGTCCGCTAACCACTCCCGCGTCATAGAGCAGGGGCAAGGAAAGCTCCACTCCCGCGATCCCGGGTTCGGTTTCGCGCATGCTTTTTACGGCCATGTTGGGCTGCGGCAATTTGTCAAGATAATGATCGCTAACCAGGGCCGTGATGACCTCATCCTGGATGGCCTGCCACAAGATCTCACGGTCGCTCTCGCTGCGCAGAGGCGGCGTGGTCATCACCCTGGCGCCCTGTTCTGCAAAGGCGCTCTCATCCAGCAACAGGAAATGCGGCGTTGTCTCTGCAGTGACGTCAGCTCCCCAGGCCTGGTAGCACTCGATCAGTTCAGCGGTCCTGCCGGCTGAGACGTGGGTGATGTGTACGGGCGCACCGGCCGCTAGCGCCATCTCCAGCACCTGGGCGGTCGCGCTGGCTTCGGCCACAACCGGCCGGGCGCGCGCAAAACCGAGCGGATCATCCCAATTCACCTCGGGGAGCAAACAGGCGGTTTCTTCCGCGTGGAGCGCCATGCGCAGTCCCGTGTGAGCAGCAGCCTGGACGGAAGCCCACAGCAAAGCGCTATCCACTGGAGGATTTGCGGGCATAAACACTTTGAAATAAGGCGCCCCGAATTGAGCCACAGCCTCGATTTCCTCCAGATCCTCCATCGCTACGACGATCCCGCCGCCCAGCATGAAATCAACCACGCACTCTGCCTCGGCTAATCGTCTCCGTTCCAGGCAGCCTGCCCGGGTCGCGCAGGTATGGAAAGGCGGCATATCCACGACCAAGGTGATCCCGCCGGCCGCAGCCGCACAGGTGCCGGGGTAGAATGTCTCGGCGCCATCTTGAAGATGGGCGTGCATATCCAAACCGCCCGGCAGCACAATCTGCCCCGAGGCATCCAGCGTCTCGCTGATTCGTTCTGGGATCACTTGATCCGGGCTGTATATGCCTGCCACCTTGCCCCCTTCGTCGATCAGTATGGATACCTGTTGTAGTCTACCTTCTAACCATACCTGGCCGTTGGATACCAATATAGCCATGCCTTCCTCCAATTCACACAGATAACCGCTTCAATCGAACCTTACCAACCTAAACTCGACGCCGTCCGGCCCAAAATCCAGCTGGCTTGTTCATCTGTAAATCCAATTTGGTCCCGGATGCAGGCCAGCAGACTGTCATAAGTCCAATGGTCCAGGACGAAGGGGAAGTCCGAACCGAACAGGCAGCGTTGGGCGCCAAAAGCCTGTACCACGGCCGTTAACATCTCCCAGGTATCTCTAAAGGGCGCCTTCTCCTGGGAGTAATAGTGCATCCCTGAGAGTTTGACGAAGCAGTTCGGCTGGCCGGCCAGCGCCAGGAGATCCTGAAAAGCTGGCCCGTCTGGCGAGCTTCCCGGCCTGGGCCGGCCCAGGTGGTCCAGCACGACGCGCACATCCGGATATTCGCCCGCCATCAATCCCGCCAGGCCGAGTTGATCCGGTGATAAATGCAGGCATACTGGAATCTCCAAATCCTGCGCGGCTGCCCACAGGCGTCTATGATTCAGCTCGTCTGCCCACATCGGGCCGGACTCCAGGTTCCAGTGGATGCGTACGCCTTTGACCGTCTCCTTTTGAACAAGGCGCTCCAGGGCCTCCGCGGCTTCACTCGAATGGGGGTTCACCAGGCAGACCGTACGGAACCGCTCGGGATATTCACGCGCCGCCGCCAGCATGTAAGCATTGTCCCAACCGTATGGGGTGGGCTGTACCAGGACGGCCCGGTCGACACCTGCCTCGTCCAAAACCTCTATCAAGGAGATAGCTGGGGCATCCTTTTCAGGGATGTACCCTCCGACCGGTTGCCAGGGATACTTCTCTGGATCATTCACCCAGACGTGTGTATGCGTATCGATAATCATGAGACGCTCTGTTCTAAAGCCCGGACAACTCGATAACCGGTTTCAAGATAGGGGACGGGGATGTCTCGCTGGTGGGCGTGCCGTACCAGGTAACCGCCGGTGTCCTCAATCTCCGTCTTGCGTTTCCTTTCGATATCCAGCAGCATCCCCTGGCGATAACCTTTGCCGCCGTGTGCCTCCATCATCTGTCCTTGAGAGATCACGTAATCGACGCCCTCTTCCACCGTCCCCCGGATGCGTCCGGCAACTTCTATCGTGGGGTAATCCCGGGCTTTAAATCCTTCCGCCTCAGCAACCCTCACCCCGTCGCGGGTCATTTGCACCATCAAGTAGGCTGTATCAGGCATCTGCATGAATTGGGTCGTTGGAAGTCTGCTCAGCACTGCGACAACTGAGGTGGGCACCCACCAGATCAATTTGCACCATTCGACCGCGTCGATGTCCTCGACTGCGAAAGCGGGAAGGCCGCTCTTGTTGAACAGATCGACCACCTCCTGCACCAGCGGTGTGACCCCACTAAACGGGTCGCCGATCCAGGTGGGGAAATCCGTATCGCCCCGGTGTACTCGGCCGTAGTCCAATAATGAGCCAGACACCCGGCTGACCACGCGCAGGATCTGCTGCTGAGGGAATCTCTTGCGGAAGCGCTCGGCGTGCCCTAAGCCGTTCTGCACGGACGCAACTGCGCCGGCCTTCATATGGGCAACGCTTTCCAGGGCACTTTCCGTGTCATGATTTTTAACGGCCACGATCAACAAGTCGGCTTCATGAACCTCTTTTGGATCGATAGTAGCCGCTACCTGCACCGTCGACGATAGTTGGCCCTCGATCACCAGCCCGTACCGCCGGATCGCGTCGACGTGCTGCTGTCGTCTGAAGAGTAAGGTCACATCTGCGCCCGCCCGCGCCAGAAGCGCTCCTACCAGCGCACCCCATCCTCCCGATCCCAATACAACGATCTTCATCAATCTGCTCCCGGTTCTTCCTCTCCAGCTGGCATTCGCCGTGGTTGTTATTCTGCTGTGTAGCCGCCGTCCACGACCAGGTGTGCGCCGGTCATAAAAGACGACTCTTCGCTGGCCAGGTATAATGCTGCTCTGGCGATCTCAATCGGCTCTGCCATGCGCCCCAACGGGCGACCGGAATCAAAGCGTTTTCGAGCAGCCCGGGGGTCGGGTGAATCTGCGATAACCTTGAGCGTCATTTCAGTGGCTGTCACCCCCGGACACAGTGCGTTGACGCGGATGTTGTCAGCCGCGTAATCTAAGGCCATGTTCTTGGTCAACTGCAAGACAGCGCCCTTCGAGGCGGTATAGGCGGCCAGATTACGCAAGCCGACAATTGCGGCCGCCGAAGCCGTGTTAATGATCGCGCCGCCGCCGTTCTCCCGCATGATCGGAATGGCGGCTTTGCAGCACAAAAAGATGCCCTTGACATTTACTGCCATCACTCGGTCCCAGGCCTCCTCGGAAGTATCGGTGAGCCTGGCAAAGTGATTGACGGCCGCGTTGTTGTAAAGGATATCGATTTTTCCAAACATGTCTTTCGCCGTCAGCATCAAGCGCTCTACCTCGGCAGCTTGGGTGACGTCGCTTTTCACAAAAATGGCTTCGCCCTGGTTTGCTCGGACCAACTCAACGATCTGTTCTCCTCCGGCCTCATTGATATCTGCTGCCACCACGCGCGCTCCTTCTTGTGCAAAGAGCAGGGCGGCAGCCTTGCCGATCCCCGTCGCTGCCCCGGTGATCACGGCTACCTTGCTGGCTAACCGCTGTGACATAAAAGAGTTCCTTTCTGGGGGCTGTGGGTTCAAAAAGCCCCTCGGGCGCGTTTTGAACCCACAGGTCCCCCAAACTGATAGGCTTAGAACATTTCTAATGCTTGTCCCTGCATGGTGCGGCCTGGCGAGGTCACCATGAACAGGACGGCCGCCGCCACGTCTTCCGGGGTAAGCCAGTTAGATTTGTCCGCGTTGGGCAGCAATTTATCCATCCGTTCCGTACGCACCGGACCGGGGCAGATGGCATTCACCCGGACGCCTTTTCCGCCTTCTTCCGCCGCTAAGGCTTTGGTCAAGCCGATGACACCATGTTTCACCGCGCTGTATGCGGCCAGGTTCGCTTCCCCAACCCTGCCCGAGCGGGAGGCCATATTGATGATCAAACCCTCTCGCTGGTCTTCCATTTGAGGCAGTACTGCCCGGCAGCCGTAGATGGTTGTGCTCAAGTTTTCTGCAACCAATCGTTGCCACTCTTCATCGGTAGTCTCGACAAAGGGTTTCCGCAGGCCCCGTCCGATGTTGTTAACCAGGATATCCACCCGGCCAAATGCCGCAACCGTTTCCTTGATCAAGGTATTGGCTTGCTCCGGGTTGGTCATGTCGGTTGGAATGATCAAGACCTCTTGACCCATGGCGCGTATTTCTTCGGCCAGGGTTTCCAATTTAGCCCGAGTGCGCGCCGCGATCGCCAATTTAGCGCCCTCGGCTGCCAATCTCAGAGCAGTGGCCCTTCCGATCCCTTCGCTGGCTCCCGCGATAATGACGACCTTATCTTTCAGCTTCATAATTGGAAATCCGGGATGCGCTCGAGCAATTGCCTCAGCGCCTCCTGAGAGTCTCGCAAGATCTCGTCGTAATCCCATTTGAGGAATCGGCCCTCGAGAAGAAGCGGCTCTCCATTGACCAGGACGGTCTCCACGTCCCGCGATTGGTGTTCGTAGACTACCTGGCTCACGGGAGACGCGGCCAGCCAGGGCCAGGCGTGCAAAACGTCCCTGTTCAGGATGATGATGTCCGCCCGCTTGCCTGCCTCCAGGCTCCCAATCTCATTTTCCAGGCCTAATGCCCTCGCGCCGCCCAGGGTCATCATCTCTAACACTTGTTGAGCCGGCATCGCCTTTGGACCATAACGCGGCTTGTGGATGAGAGCTGCCAGGCGCATTTCCATAAACGCGTCCAGGTTATTGTTGCAGGGCGCACCATCCGCGCCGATGACCACGTTGATGCCTTTGGAAAGCATTTCGGGGACGGGTGCAAACCCCGACGCCAGCTTCAGATTGGCGCTCGGGCAGTGCGCCACATTCACGCCGGCTTCTGCCAGCAGGTTGTGCTCTTCTGGTGTCAACCAGACCGCATGAGCGATCACCAGGCGCGGACTGAGCGCGCCCATCTCATTCAAGTAATGAACCTCATGACCTCCGAATTCGGCCAGCCGCTCGGTCTGCGCGCGATTCTCGGCCGCGTGAGTATGGATGAGCACATTTCGCTCATTGGCCAAACGGACGATTTCCTTCCAGAGAGCATCGCTTGCGTTTCGGGTGCCCCGCGGCGTAAGGGCGTAACCCAGCCGTCCGCCAGCCGTACCATGGAATCGGTCCAATAGATCCAGACTTTTCGTCAGGCTGGTCTCGGTGTCGTCCCCGATCATCTCTGTGCCGGCTTCCCAACGGTCCATCATGGCGTTGCCGATAACGGCTCGAAAACCCATCTCGAGCGCCGCCTGGAAGGCAGCTTCGGTGAAGTTGGTCGTCTCAATTGTCAGGGCCGTCGTCGTGCCGCCGCGGATCATTTCGGCAATCGAGAGCCGCGCAGATGCGTAAACG
>DASQQR010000545.1:0-3530 GCA_035643335.1 Anaerolineales bacterium | reverse complement strand
TGCTTCCAAGCGAACGCCGCACATATGTGCGCGAATTGATCAATGAGGTCGAAACGAAATTAGGAAAATTCATTCGGGGACAGAGTCTATTACTGCTCGCCATTGGTGTGATGAGTCTGATTGCCTATCTCATTATTGGTTTGCCATATGCCCTGGTGCTGGCCATCATCGCCGGTTTGCTGGAAGCCGTACCTCTTGTAGGGCCAGCGCTGGGTGCAATCCCAGCAGCTCTGGTCGCCTTAACAGTGGATCCAATAAAGGTTTTTTGGGTAGCCATTGCTACGGTGATCATTCAAGCTTCGGAGAACTATTTGCTCGTCCCCCGCGTCATGGGGAGGTCGGTCGGGGTAAGTCCCTTTGTCATATTGCTATCCCTGGCTGCCTTCGCCTCCCTGCTTGGTATCCCAGGTGCCCTGCTGGCCATACCATTGGCAGGTATTATCCAAATTCTGCTCGACCATCTGATCTTCAAATTGGAACCGCCCGAAGCGAACACACCACCTGGGAGAGATTTTGCGAGCATGTTAAGGTTGGAAGCACAAGATCTAACCAACGACATTCGGATGCAGCTAAGAATCAAGGAATCCCCTTCAGAAGAAGAGAATGATAAAATCGAGGACGCCATCGAGAGTATCGCCATAGAATTGGACAAGTTCTTGGAAAGCGTAGGCCAATGGGAGCGGGTAGAATGATTCGCATTGTCAAATACGTCGCCGTTATCCTGGCTACCCTTGCCGCTCTGATTTTGGTCTGGCAATTTAATATTGCCCTCGTCTTGTTCTTGCTCTCGCTGGCCGTGGCTGCCGCTTTCCGCCCAGAGGTCGACTTCTTGTCAGCGCGCAACATCCCTCGTATTTGGTCCTTATTTGCCGTCTATGTTGTAACTATATCAGTGCTTGCTGTCATAGCCTTGGCCATCAGCGGACCATTTCTGAGCGACCTGCAGCAAATCACCGATGACTTCACCCAGGCTTATGAACGCGCAAAAATGGAGTGGCCCCGCGGTGGGAATCTCTTTCAGCGCACTTTGGCCGACCAGCTGCCTCCGCCTCAGGACCTGTATGACGCTCTTTCCGGCCAGCAAGGTCTGAGCTTGGTGCAGACCGTGTTCGGCATGGCGGCCAATATATTCAATGTAGTTGGAAAAATTTTCATAGTGTTAATCCTGAGTCTATATTGGAGTGTAGATAGAGTCCGTTTCGAGCGCCTGTGGTTGTCATTAATCCCTGCAAATCAAAGAATGAAGGCTCGAGATATCTGGAGGGACATCGAAGCCGGTGTGGGCGCTTATATCCGCAGCGAGGTCATTCAAAGCATCCTTGCGATCCTGCTCTTGTGGCTGGGCTATTGGGTCATTGGGCTGCGATACCCAACCGTCCTAGCGATTGCTGGAGCCTTATTTTGGTTAATTCCATGGCTGGGAGCTCTGCTGGCGGTCGTCCCGCCCCTGCTGGTTGGCCTGGGTGCCACAACCGCCATGGGGGTCGCGGCAGCCTTATACACGTTACTGGTGCTTGTGATTCTTGAATTCATCATTGAGCCGCGTTTCTTTTCTAGAAAGCCTTATAGTTCGCTACTCGTGGTGTTACTTGTGATTGCTTTTGCCCTTTCTACCGGTTTGGTCGGTGTTCTATTTGCACCGCCGCTCGCGGCTGCACTTCAAATCCTGTTTAGCAGATCACTGATCTCCACCAAGGTGAATGTACGGGAAGACTCAAACGAGATCACAAAATTCACTGAACGAATTGATGACATCAGGAAGATGGTAGGGAGCTCACAAGCTCCGCCAGCACGCGAAGTTACGAGCCTCTTGGATCGACTGGAAGATCTGGTAAACCGATCAGCGAAGCACTTTGACGAGATTTCGTAAAAATGGAGGGCAGTTTTTCGCTGCCCTCCAAATCGAGAAATTCCCGTTCGCTTTTGCGTGACTTCAGTTTCTAATCATGCTCCTCGTCATATACGGTAACTGTGCGAGTCGTGGGATGGTACAACAGCACCCAAGCCAACTTTACAATTGCCCAGCCCACGATTGCATACACGATCATGGCAATGATCGAAGATATCTCCAGCACGATGCCCCCCGCGGATGGCGTTACGGTCAACCCCTGAAATGGCCACAGGAACAAGGCAGTGAAGTTGTAGACCAGGCCTGCAAAAGCATTATTCGGATTGGCCGCAATTAGCTTCAGGATCACCCTCAATCCGATCAAGGCTTCAATCGCCCCGAAGAACAGCCAGATGAGCTGCGTGATCTTGAAAACCACTATCCTTCTCTCAGCATTTATATCTTCAACCACCCGTTGGCCATGCTCATGTGCCCCATAATGGCCTTCTCTCACATGCTCGTGACGCTCAATATGTTTATGTTCAGAAATTTCGGCCATAACAACCTCCTGATTTTCGGCGACTTTAAGACAGTTTTTGTCAAACCCGGTTGGTCAGACGTACCTCCGTCTGGCGATCAGGCCGACAACGGCAGCGAACAGCGCCGAACCGATCACCGACCACACCAGTGGAAATGCTTCACCCTGGACATTTATAGTAAAGAAGGTGGGTAATCCAAAGGTACGGGCCAGCCAGAGTCCAATATAAGCACCGATGAAGCCAACGATGATGGACACCAGGCAGCCACCCAAGGAATATCCGGCTAATGCCTGTCCCAATGCCCCAGCAATTGCTGCAATAATGAGCAAAATAATTAGTCCACCAAGCGTCATCATACACCTCCGGTTAGCATACCAAGGGAATCGCTCAGATGGCCAAGATCTTGGCCATCTGAGCGATTCTTGATCTGATTTATACCAATCCCCTGCGACCAAAAATCAGGGAGAGCACGAATAGCACCAGGAAGATAAAGAATAATATCTTCGCGATACCTACTGCCGCCCCGGCAATCCCGCCAAATCCCAGGACGCCTGCGATGAGCGCAACAATGAGCAGAAAAATCGTCCAGCCTAACATTGATTCATCCTCCTTTCTTGGTTTGACATCAATCAAAATGCCTCGTTTAGGATTTTTTGGTTGCTGAACACAAGGACGCCGCTGTGATCTTTTTGCAAAGCGAGCCTTGTCATGGCAATCCAATTCTTACCTTTTCAGTCTCTAATATACACGCAGGACTCTTTCCTTTCAATGGGGGATTCTCCGATCCAAGTCCTAGGGATTTCCCTATTGATCGTGGGTGATTTCCCGTATTGGCACAAAAAACTATTACTCACATCGAGATGCTAGGGAAATCCCTACCCCTGTATTAGGATCCCTCCCCATTGGATCCGAACAAATCAAAGGTTATATTTAGAGCTGTAAATTTCATCGATAAACGTAAGGAGGATATTTCAGGCAATATGGAATACCTGGAGCGAAGGATTATTCACACCAAGGGACTGGAAAAGAAGTTCGGCGAGGAGTATGCCGTCAAAGGGGTCACTTTCGATCTGAATGGCGGGAAGATATTTGGCTTTATTGGACCGAGTGGTTCGGGGAAGACCACGACCATCCGCATGCTGACTGGCTTTTACAGGCCCACC
>DASQQR010000544.1:0-8756 GCA_035643335.1 Anaerolineales bacterium | reverse complement strand
GAGCATCGGAGGCGCGGGGACTTTCGACGGGATCGTGATCTCGGGTTTGATCGCCACGCTGCTGGCATAGATAAATGCGGCCGGGAGCGGCGCGGGCGATCACGTGGAATCGGCAGCGCCAACATTCTCAAACGGCCATTGAGGCGGATACTGTGTATTCCAATTTACGGCCCTACCACCGTTGGGAGCAGCCGTCCACTGCGGTATCCACCGCTGGGCGAGTGCGTCAGGATCTGGGTTGGGGATTCACTCGCAAAAATAACCGTGTATTTGTGATCCAGAATGGGCGCAGATTTGGTTACAGTGCTGAGCTAATTCTCATCCCTGAGGCCGGGCTTGGGGCGGTTATCCTCGCAAATATGGGTAGGGGGATTTTCCCCTAAAAGGTAGGGATTCCCCTGATATCACCAGGGGAAATCGCTGAGGATCTGGGGAAATCGAAGAGATTCTGGTGGACCCAGAAACCCATTTACGGATTACGGAACGTAGCTAGCTTTGAAGGAGATGAGTCTAACATTAGCCTTTTAATAGAATTGACTGCCTAGCCTTGACTCAAGCAAGCAATATTTGTTATGGTTATATTGGTCAGTGAGGATCAAGCAGGACAGAAACGAAGGAGGTCAACATGATTACCTTCTCGATCTACTGCGATGCTTCTCCAGGGAAGGAGGAGGAGCTTGATCGCTTCTTGACAGGCACCATGAAAAACTATTGGGCAAACCAATCAGGTGTGAAGGAATACCACACTCTGAGGGATAAGCTAGTAGGCTATCCTGAGCGAACCGTCAGGATAGAACTAACAGACTTTGCTACTTTGCAGAAAATCCTCGATTCGGGCGAATGGATTAACCACCGGCGTAAATTCATGTCCCTATTAGCTCGAGTTCAGAGCCAGATTTTGGAACCGCTCAGCTAACCTCTGCGCATCCGGTGCAGAGATACATCTGAGACCGGTCAGTTAGTACCCGTCATCCTCGCTGACCATCGGTAGAATTTCCAAAGGTGACAGTCGCTTTTGTTAGTGACTGGCACCTTTTTCGATTATGCCACTTGGAATGGTGTTCGGCAAATTCGGCCAGCAGGCTGTGGTTCTCGCCATCCAGGCTGACGCGCAACTGCCCATCGCTTCCATAAAGCATCCGGGAGAGCAACCGCTTGACGGAGCGATCCAGGCAAACCGGCAGCTTCAGGAACTCGGCTTTGATAATCCCGGCTGACGCCTTCCTTCAGTCTGGCCTGCTCGCCAGTCAGGTCCACATCCTGGTCAATCAACTGCCCCAACAATTGCCCGGCTAGGGCGATCTGGCCTCTGGCAGGGTCGCCTTGCGCCAAGCTCGCCTGCATCTCCTGCGCCAAAGCCATCAGGCGCTGGGCATCGGCCACCATCCGCTGCAGGAAGACATTCTCCAGACTGCGCACAAACACCGCCCGCATCTTCTCTTTCAGGATCAGTTGGACGCGGAACAGCTGCGAGGTGCTTTTGGCAAACGGACGCTCGTCGACTTTGATCCCCAGGGCTACTTTCCATCTCAGATCATAGTCTGCTCACTCATAAATCACATTCACCGCCGCCCAGTCGAGCGAGAAATCGCGCGCCGTTGAGGCCGCGACGTTGGTGATCCGCAATCTGAAATTGGCATCAGAGAAGTCAGCCACCTGCCAGGCGCGGCCCCAGCTGTCTCCTGGCCCGCCCAGCAGGTAGGTCATTTCGCCAGTGGCCAGGGTGAGGGTGAGTTGCGTTGCGGTCCAGGACAGGCCGCCATCCCAGGAAAGCTCCACACACATTTGCGGAGCTCCAACCGTGGCATCAACCAGGGCGTCCAACCGCACCTGTATACCGGTAATGATCACGCCTGGTGGCAGGTTGAAGTTGAAATTCGAGAAACTATGGCGGTCTTTGCCCCGGTTTCCACAGGAATCGCTGGCAGACATTCCGCTGTTTATGTCCTGGGCGAAGAGGCCATCCTCGGCCTGGGCGTTGGCCGGGCTCACCTCGAATCCATTGTTGTCGCCCGACTGGACGGTCACCGGCGAGTTTGCTGCAGGGCTGAGGAAACCCGTACCGACAGTGGGCTGGGTCGGCGTTGGCGTTGGGCCAACCGGGGTGAGGGTCGCGGTCGGCGTGGCCCCGCCGGTCGGCGTGCGGGTCGGGCGCGGTGTAGGCGAGGCGATACCTGCTGTTGCGGTCGGCGTGGATGTTGCTATAGCAGTCGAGGTTGGATCGAGGGTAGGGGTGACAGTGGGAGTGCCGGAATGACCTCCGAATGATTCAAAACCGGCGATGTAGGAATGGCCGCTGCCCTGGGCGATGTCGATGAACTCCCCGCCAAGGTACACCTGGTCCGGGGAGAGGGCGACGTCGTAGACGAACCCTGAGGCGTCGAGACCGCCTTCCAGGATTCCCAGCGCTTCCGGATCCCAGTTCACCAATGCGCCACTGAATTGATCAACAGCGGCAGCGTGTAAGCGTTGCTGGCCGGCTACGCTCCAAAAATCCCCGCCAAAATAAACTATGCCATCCAAAATCTCCAGCGATCGAACGATCGCACTGGAGAACTGGCTGACGGCCGGGTTCCAGTCGGTCACTGCGCCGCTGGCCAGGTCGACCGAGCCGAGGTGGTTGCGCGGCTGGCCTCCCAGGCTGTGGAACCGGCCGCCCACGTAGGCAGTATCCCCGTCGATCTCCAGATCATAAACGCCGGCCAACCAATCTTGACCGATGTCCGGGTTCCAGGCCAGGGCATTGGGGTTGGGCGGGTTGAAGGCAGCCAGCCCGTTGCGGAATGCACCGCCGATGTGGGTAAAATCACCGGCCACGAACAGCGTGTCCCCCACCAGCTCCATATCCCGGACAATCAGGTTGGCGTTCGGGTTCCAGGCGGTCACCTGTCCGGTCACCCGGTCCAGGGAGGCGATAAATTATCGAAAGACGTTGTTCCCGACCTCGGTGAATTCGCCGCCGATATAGACGGTGTCGGGAGTGAGGACGATGGTCCAAACCAGGGGTGGGAAAATTTCCGGCGGCGCCCAGGAGGTGACCTCTCCGGTTTGCAGGTTGAACTCCGCCAGGTAATCTCGCATGACTCCCCCGATATTGAGAAAGCCTCCGCCGACGAAGAGGGAATAGCCGCCGGCGGCCATGGAGGTTACGCTCCCGTTGGGGTTTGGATCCCAGGAGGTGGCCTGGCCGGTCTCCAGGTCGAGGGCGGCCAGGAAGTTACGCGGCACGCCGCCCACGCTGGTAAACAGCCCTCCTGCGTACAAAGCGCCATCGCCGAGAGCCAGGGCCTGCACATCTTCTCCGGCGTCGGCCCGCCAGGCAATCGGTTGGGCGGTCGTCAGGTCGAGAGCCGCCAAGTGGAGGCGCGTCTGCCCGCCAATGCTGGAGAAAATCCCGCCTGTGTAGACTTTATCCTCTGCTACTGCGAGAGCGTAAACATAACCATTTGAGTTGGGGTCCCAGGCCTTCAGCTGGCCGTTGGCCAGGTCAAAAGCTGCCAGGCGGTTGCGAGGCTGCCCGCCGGCCCGTGAAAAAGTCCCGCCCACGTAGAGAGTATCGCTGGAGGCTTCCAGTGCAAAGACGGCAAAGTCCACGTTAGCATTCCAGGCGGTGGCCAGCCCGGTTGCAGCGTCCAGCTCGGCCAGGTTGGGACGGGAGGCGCCACCGATCGAGTCGAATGTTCCCCCAACGTACACGCTCCCGCCAAAGGGCAGAATAGTATAGACTGTGTCGTTGGCGTTTGGGTTCCAGGCTGTTGCCCGCCCGGTCGCGGCGCCCAGGGCGGCGATGTGGTTGCGCCCTGCGCCGCCAATATTCGTGAAGCTGCCGCCAACGTAGACCGTCCCGCCCATGACGGCCAGAGCGCGGACCACCTGATTTGGCGCCGGATTCCAGATCGGGTCGACGTCTCTGCTTGCAGTGATGTGCACCAGGTTGGCGCGGGGCGTTCCAGCTACCGAGCTGAACGAACCGCCTACGTACCAGCCGCCCGCGCCGTCTGCAGCAACAGCGTACACGATGCCGTCGATGGCAGGCATCGCCAGGTCAACCACGGCTGTGCTGGCGTCGATGGCCGCGCCGAAGCCGGTCGGAGGGCCAACATAGGAGAAGTTACCGCCGATATACAGGATATCCCCCACGACGAGGGCGGTATGCACGCGCTGATTGGCCACCCACAAGTTATCGGCGATTGCGGGAGGCGCGTTGGGTTCGAAAACTCCTGCGGAGGTAGAGAATGAAACCGAAAAAAACAAGATGGCAACCAGGAGATAGAGGATGCGCCTGGACATGACCTTGTAGCTCCGGATCTTTTGCATGGGATCCCTCCTTCCAAGATCGACAGATCAGCAAGCGACGGTACACGCCCCCTACTTATTAATACTCTGGAAAACCCTGATTAGATCCCACCAATTATTGACGTTTACCAAAAGCGGTTACGCGTACCTCCACCGTAACCCCGGCCGTCCACAGGTCACGCTCAGAGCTGGCCGAACCGTCCAGATCAGATACGTGTACCGGTTGCGGCGGCGCCAGCGTGGGCGAGGGTGTAACCGGGAGCGGCGTATTGGTCCGGCTGCTCGTTAGGCGAGATCCAAATGAAGTTATTTATCGTGCCTCCACTGGAGGATGGGTTTACCGGGATCTCGAATCTGGTCCGGAGGTTGCAGTGTTATTTGAACGCTCTCGTAAGCTGGACCGGGTTGGTCGGCATCGAAAAGGAGCAGACCAAACCCGTCCTCGTTTAATTGCAGGACACCGGTATGCTGCAATTCTTCCCCATAGCTTACCCACAGGTGATAGCTTTGCCCTTGGGGGGGTTGCGGGAGAAGGGCGGCCATCACAACCACATGGGGCATGTCAGCGCGGATAAACAGCTTGCCGTAGGAGCGTGAATCCTGGTCAACAGGGCGGAGGATGGCCCGGCTGGTTTGATCCGAATCGATGACTTCCAGGACCAGCTCCTGCTGGTCGACCAGGTTGGCGAATTCCGCTCGCAGACTGCGCTCTTTTGCCAGGGCGACGGACAGACGAGCGTTCCAGGCCAGGGAGAGGATGGCGACGACCAGGATAACCATGACAAATACCGGGGACAGGCGTGACCACGTCACGAACCTGAGGGAGAACAGGCTGCGCAGCCAACTCGCCGGCCTTCCATTCGGGAACCGAGCCCTACGCTGGCGCGCTTTGGAAGCTTCTGCGACGATAGATTCCATCAGCCTGGTCTTCATTGAATGGGGCGCTTCCAGTCGGGAAGCAGCCGCCAATGCGTGCGGAAGCAAGTGGATCACTTCCTGATATTGCTCAAAGATGCGCCGGCAGTTTGAGCAGTGCTTTAGATGGTGCTCAAAACCGGCATGATCCTCTGGGTCAAGTGCTCCGAACACGTAGTCCTCTAACCGGTCTTGAATTTGCTGGCAGTTCATTTCTTTTGGATTCCCAAAAACATCAAAATCGTTCATAGCGACTTTCGCTGGCCTATAAAATTATTCATGATCTGGCTCAGGGTTCATTTTGGAGAGAAATTGGATCTTCTTTTTGATCCTGTAAGATGCCGCCCCGCGTGAGGGTTTTCCTGAGCTTATCTAATCCCAACCGGATGCGCTTCTTGACCGTGCCCAGCGGCAATCCGAGGTGATCGGCAATGGCCCCATGGCTCATCCCGCCAAAGTAAGAGAGCACTAATACGCGGCGCTGTTCAGCAGGCAAAGCGCTCAGCGCGAAGAGGATATTTTCGCCGAGCTGGAGTTGCCAGACTTGTTCCTCCACCGCATTGCGCTCCGTTATGGCCTGGGAGAAGAGCATCTCAATATCCCAGGCCCGGTCGAAGCGCTGCTGTTGATGATATTTGCGCAGGCGGTCCAGAACGTTATATCGGGCGATGGCGAACAGCCACGTGCTAAAAGCGCCCCGGGTTTCCTGATACTGGTGGGCTTTCTTCCAAAGACGAAGAAACACCTCTTGAACAACATCTTCGGCTTCCTGTGGATCGAGCATATGAGCAGCCAACGCATAAACTGGACCGACATAACGATCGTAAAGGACTGAAAAAGCAGCCGCGTCGTCCTGGCAAACGCGCGAAACCAGGCTCTTGTCGCTCAATTTATCTAACGGCAATGCTGCATCTTCCACGAATGGTATCTAACCTGATTTGAGGAATTTTATCGCATAAAACACGTTACTACTCACCAGTCACTTCTATGACGGCTCGCATATGGTCGGGATGGATTGAGCAGATATATTCAAAAGTGCCGGGCGTATCAAAAGTAAAGCTGAAACCAGCTCCCTGGCTCAGCGGACCGGAGGTAAACGATCCATCCGCGGCAGATACAGTGTGAGGAACAACGTCGTCGTTTGTCCACGTGACCGTGGTGCCGGCTTTGACTTCCAAAGTGCGGGGGAAAAAAGCCACGCTGTTCATGGCGATCTCGTTCTCCCCGGGTTCGGGAGCGGCAGCGTAACGATCCTCATCAAAGAAGAGCACGTCGGCGCGGAAGACCCAGTCTTTTCCCGCGCCCGCACCCTGATGGCAATCAGCGCAGTTGGCAGTGTTTTCGGGCGGGATGAGCGTGGATCCATCGGGACCGTAGGCCACATATTCCCATTCACCGGTGCGCAAATCCTGATAAGCCTCACCAAAGCCCGGTTCCTTGCGCATCACGAACAAACCCCCAAGCGAAGCGCGCACGAAGCGCCCACTCTCATCTTTGACCACGTTTCCGTGCTCATCCAGCTTGGCGCGCCACGTTTCCATCACCAAGATGCTGCCATGTGGAAAGGGTTTGCCAGGTTGGACGCTGGCGGCAGCGTCATTACCACATACGATGCGGACCTGGCGGTTATCTATACGGTCGTAAACGAACATTATATTGAATTGTTCCTGGTAATTCTCCGGAAATCCGACCCGATCTTCCTGGGGCGCAGGTCGAGGCGTGGGGGTGGGCGGGCCTGCGGTCGGCGTGGCCACTGGTCCAGTGGCAGTGGGTTCGGGGACCGGGGTTTGGATCAAGCTGACCTGTGACGCGGCCAGACAGGGCAGCAGCGCTGCGGAAGGTTCTTCGCCCGCTGTGTCCGTGGGAGCGGGGGGTTGGGTCGCGGCTGGTTCGGACGGCGGCATTTCAGTGGGTGGAACAGGTGTGGGCGGCGGAGGCTCGGTGGGGGCTTGGGTTGGGGGCAGCGTTTGCTCAGCTGTGTCTGCCCGTCCGCAGCTGGTGGCGATAAGCGCGAAGATAAGCAAGATGAAGGCGAGTTGGAGCCAACGGGGTGGGAGATGATATTTGGATACAGGGGAATGGATTGCGGATCGCATGCTATGCCTCCTTTTGCGCGCGCCAAAGTACCAACGTGTATTTAACTTTCTATACTCGTTATGCGGCATTTTGGATCCCCTGGGAATGGCAGTGGATGACGGATGGAGGCGAAGGGCGAATCGCGGGGATCCCTGTCCACGGAGGGCAGGAAGGGGAGAGGGGAGATCGGAATGACCCTGGTGGCAGCCAGTTTCTTTCGGCGGTCAGCGTCCAGCCGTTGAAGCGATGAGTTCGCGTGAGCAGGCCCGCTCCAGGGATCTGAGATAGATGCCGGAGGAATCGGGGTGGATACCAAGGATGGTGCGGGCGATTTCGCTCTCTCCGACGGGTTTATCCAGGCGAGACAGGAGCATCAGAACGATGGTGGTTTTCTTGAGGGAGCGGAAAAGCAGGGTTGAGCCGCGCTAACGGAACTGGTTCAGGGTGTCGAGGAACGAACCCGTGAACTGGCGATCCTGGAAGATGTTTCGCGCCACGGCTCACTCACTGTGGTGCGCCGCTACCGATAGCCGTCCGGCCTCGTCCACCTTTATCGGCAAAGGATCGCCGATTTCGCCGAGAAATTCGCCTTGTGGAGTGTACAGGTGCGTGCACAAAAAGAGCCAATCGCCTTCTGGACCTTTCACCATTTTTCCGGCATAAGTCGAACCGGATGCATCCGCACGGAGTATTTTTTCCGTATCAGTGCGGAAGGGTCCTAATGGTTGGCCGGCCAGCCGGTAATAGGTGCCTGTCAAGACCGACAAGTCGACCTGTTTACGCCTAAAACCGGAAAACACATCCTGAGTCACACAGAACAGGAGATAATAGCGCCCGCCGATTTCCGCCCACTGGGGCACCTCCATGTGCCCGTAATCTCCGGACTCGGTGACGGGAGGCATTACCTCCCAATGAATCAAGTCATCAGAACGAGCGCTTGCGATGACGCCACGACCGTCGCTCGAGCCATGCCTGGTGCGGGCGGTGATAAAAGCATAAAACCTGCCGTCGCGTGGGTGCCGAAATACCCAGGGGTCCCGCCAGGCTTGTTCGTGCCAGGAGCTTTCACCGAACTCCTCATACCAGGAGGAAGAGGAAGTGAGGAGAGGGTTCTGAGGGTGTTTTTGCCAATTAATCAAATCCTCGGAAGTGGCCAGCCCAACCCGCTGGATGCGGCCTCGCTCTTCCCTGTTTGTACCCGTATATAAGAGATGCCATAGGCCATCACGTTGAATCACGCTGCCGGTCCAGGTCGTGTAGTTATCCCATGTACCGCTGGCTGTGTCGGGTTTAAGGGCATCGGGGAGGATCTGCCAGTTGCGCAGGTCTTGTGAGACAGCATGGCCAATGGAGACGTTCCAATGCCGGAGCTCTGGGTCGCCCAGGGAGCGCGGCGCCTGCAAATAATAGATGTGGTAATCCTGTCCTTGCCTGGCCAACCAGAAATCCCAAACCCATTTATCGGGTAG
>DASQQR010000543.1:0-2474 GCA_035643335.1 Anaerolineales bacterium | reverse complement strand
AGCAATTGCCCTGCCAGAGCTGCCACTGGATTCAGGGCACGGCTGCCCAGGCGGATATTGGGCCCAACCTGACGCACCTGGCCAGCCGCCAGACAATCGCCACCGGTGTCCTCGATAATACCCCTGAGAACCTGGCTACCTGGTTGAGAAATCCCCAGGCGGTTAAACCGGGCAATCACATGCCGGATCTGAATCTTTCTGATGCGCAGATAAACGAACTCGTAGCATATTTGGAGACTCTAAAATGAGTGATGTCCCCCTGGTTCCCGAATTTGCTGAGGCCGCACCCGAACTGGCAGAAAGCGAAGGGCTGCTCAGCTGGTTGAGCTCCGTAGATCATAAACAGATCGGCATCATGTATTTGATCCTGACCCTGTTCTTCTTTTGCGTTGGTGGCCTGGAAGCCTTGTTGATCCGTATCCAGTTGGCCCAGCCGGGTGGGAAATTCTTGTCCCCTGATCTCTACAACCAGATTTTTACCATGCACGGGACCACGATGATTTTTCTGGTGGTCATGCCGATGTTGATCGGTATTGGCAACTATGTTGTCCCCTTGATGATCGGCGCACGCGACATGGCTTTCCCCCGGCTGAACGCCTTGAGTTTGTGGCTACTCTTATTCGGCGGATTGCTATTGTATTATAGCTTTATTGCTGGTGGCGCACCTGCAGCGGGGTGGTTCGCTTACACACCGCTCTCTGAAAGGCCTTTCTCACCGACCTCTGGTGTGGACTATTGGGCGTTGGGTCTGCTGGTCGCAGGAATTGGTTCAGTCGCTGCCGGGGTCAACCTCATCACGACGATTTTGACGTTGCGCACGCCGGGGATGAGCATGCGGCGCTTGCCCCTCTTCGTGTGGATGACGTTGGTAAACAGTTTTCTCATCCTGTTCGCCCTGCCCAGCCTGAACGCCGCGCTGGTGATGATCCTGGCCGACCGCCAGCTCAACGCATTGTTCTTCAACAGCGCCGCGGGCGGTTCGGCATTGCTCTGGCAGCATGTATTCTGGTCCTTTGGACACCCGGAGGTCTATATTATGGTGCTGCCGGCCTTCGGGATTATCTCCGAAGTCATCCCGGTGTTCTCCCGCAAGCCGATTTATGGTTACGGATTCGTGGCTGCTTCCACCGTGGCGATTGGCTTCTTGAGTTTTGCCGTCTGGGGGCACCATATGTTCGCCTCCGGCATGGGCAGGCCCCTGGATGTCGCCTTTGCGCTGGCCAGCATGATGATCGCCGTCCCCACCGGTGTTAAGATTTTCAACTGGTTGGCGACTCTGTGGGGAGGTAAGATCCGCTTTACCAGTTCGATGCTGTTTGCCCTGGCGTTTTTGTTTTTGTTCACCATTGGGGGCCTGAGCGGCGTCACCCTGGCGACCGTCCCGGTTGACCAGCAGGTCACCGACACCTACTATGTGGTGGCCCATTTTCACTACGTCCTCTTCGGCGGCACGTTATTCGCCATTATGGCTGGGTTCTACTACTGGTTCCCTAAGGTTACCGGCCGCTTGCTCTCCGAAAAGATTGGAAAACTGCATTTCTGGCTGCAATTTATTGGGTTCAACGTGACCTTCTTCCCGCAGCACCTCCTGGGCTTGATCGGCATGACTCGCCGCACGTACACCTATCCGGATATTCCAACCTGGGATGCCCTCAACCTGCTGTCTAGCGCCGGGGCCTTCTTGCTGGCCATTGCCATGCTGGTGTTTTTCTGGAATCTCTTCACCAGTTTGCGCAAGGGTGAGATCGCCGGCGATAACCCCTGGAACGCCTGGACTCTGGAGTGGGCTACTTCCTCGCCACCCCCCGTGCATAACTTCGACAGGGTCCCTCCGGTGTACAGCCGCCGGCCGCTGTGGGATATTGCTCATCCCGAAGACCCCGACTGGAAGCGCGGGGAAGGGGGCTAGGAGGCAATCAAGATGTCTGACAAGAACAGGTTGGGTGTGGCGCTTTTCCTGGCCTCCGAGGCAATTTTCTTTCTGATCCTGATCCTGTCGTTTATTTATTTTCGCGGCAGCTGGATAACTGCGTCTGGCCCGAACCCGGCCAACCAGCTGCATCTGCTGACCACTGGCTTGTTTTCGATCGCCTTAATCTCCAGCAGTGCTACCGCCTGGGTCGCCGAACGTAGCTCGAAAAATGGGAATCAGGCGCTCACCAGGCTGGCATTGGCCGTTACCATAATCCTTGGGGTCATCTTTTTGGTTGGGCAGGGCCGCGAGTACGCCGAGCTGCTCCGCAGTAACATAACCATCAGCCAAAACTTGTTCGGGACGACTTTTTTCACCCTGACCGGTTTTCACGGCTTCCATGTCCTGGTGGGCCTGGCGATCTGGACGATCTTGCTGGGGTTGACCCTCGCCAGCAGCTCGAATGCGCCCGGAGCGAACGCAGTTGGGGCCATTGCGCTTTACTGGCACTTCGTCGATATCGTCTGGGTGTTCATCTTCTCCATCGTATATATTTGGACTT
>DASQQR010000542.1:0-2236 GCA_035643335.1 Anaerolineales bacterium | reverse complement strand
CGGGAGTTTTCCGTAAGTTATCAGAATGGCCAGCCCGTCCTGTATATGGGTTTGGATCAGGTGCGCCATCTCACTCGCCGGACACAGGCCCGCATATTAAGCCAGCGGCCCTTCACCTCCCTGGCGGATTTCTTTGCGCGGGTGGACCCGCGACCGGTTGAGGCCGAAAACCTGGTTCGCGCCGGTGCCTTGCAGGGCCTGGGTGCCATACCCGAACTCTTAAGCCAGCTGCAGGGTGGCTCTGCCCGCCACGTCGGGCAGCTGCCCCTGTTCTCCTTTCAAGGTGCGGCGGATGCGAATTCCGTTGAAGACTGGCCTTTGGCGCACAAGGTCGCCGCTGAGGAAACAGTGTTGGGGGTTGGCGTGTCTGCACATCCTCTGGATCTGGTTGCCAGTCAAGTTGCCGCCGCCGGTGCTATTCCGACCCTCGATGCCGCTTCCCGGGTTGGCCAGACTGTGCGCTTGGCTGGTACTCGCCAATCCTGGCGGCGGGCGCACACTTCCCACGGCGATACGCTTTACTTCATGGCTTTTGAAGACCTGGAAGGTAGCCTGGATGTGATCATCCCTTCCGAAGTTCAGCGCCGCTTCCACCAGATCTTCTCCGGCCAAGACCCCTTCTTGCTCGAAGGCCTCGTTGAGCGCGACCCATCCGGTGGCGAGCCCTACATCCGCGCCGAAAAGGCCTTCAGTTTCTAGAAGTGGGCATTCGTTAATGATTTATAATATTTTTGGTGCTCCTGCTTCAGCGGGACAAAGATCTCTTCCCACTGAAATGGCCACCCCTGATTTTTGGACTCTTGGATTGATTTCATCTTCTTGATGGCTCATATGCCTTGGAAGCTTAGCATATCTACGGAAAGCATCCCTTATGATCCGTTTGCTTCTTATACACGAGATACCCCTCCTCTGCAACATCATTGCAGCTCTGTTGGAGGATGAGACTGACATTCAGGTTATCGGCACGGCTTCTACCCTGAAGGAGGCGCTGCCGCATGTTGAAGATAGCGACCTGATCTTGGCGAGCACCCATCTGCCAGACGGTGGCGCTTTGGACCTCACCAGGCTGGTGGCGGAATCCCATCCCTCCGTCAAGGTCATGGTCATGGGCCTGGCAGAGTCGCAGGCAGAGATCATTCAATACGTCGGGGCAGGTGCGGCTGGATATGTACTCAAGGATGATTCGGTTGAAGAATTGCTGGAACACATCCGAGCCGTGCATAACGGAAAGGCTTTGGTCTCTCCGGAAATTGCCTCCGCTCTGATCTCCCGAGTCTCTGAGCTATCTCAATTATTCGAAGAATCCGGGCGCCTCCCGGAAAGTGCCAATCTGACCCCCCGGGAAAGAGAGGTGCTACAGTTGATCGGCCAGAACCTGACCAACCAGGAGATCGCCGATCGCCTGTTCATCGAGGTGGGCACAGTAAAAAATCACGTTCATAGCATTCTGGACAAGCTCAACGTCAACAGCCGCCAGGATGCCGCCGCGTACTGGACAATCATTGCAGAAGGCCAGCCGCCCTCTTCGAATTCGTAGCCTTGCCCGAGTCCTGGCCCACCTCCCGAAGGTTTTATCATGACACGACCGGACAATTTCCTCCCAGGCGCCGTTATCCGCGCTGCAAAAGGGATCTGTGACCTTCGGGAGGTTTGATAGTAGTATCCAGATATCCTCCCAATATATCTAAATCTATATCCCTTTTGTGTATCCCGATATATGGACGTGCCTTCTTTACCGTGCTATCTTTTACTTGGAGGTAATGAAGGTGAGTGGCTCACAATTTTTCCACGAGCAAGAACACATCCGCATAATCCTGGCGAATGAGCCTCGTCTTCTTCGGGAGATGCTCAAGCGCGTTTTTCTCAAGCGCTTGGACCTCGAAGTTGTCCCAGAGGTCAGCAATTTGTCTCACTTGTCGGAGATCATTGACCGCACTCACCCCCAGTGGGTGGTGGTGACCCTGTTGCCCAATGGCGGGTTACCTGGATACGTGCATGGATTGCCGGCTCTTTACCCTCGCGTCGGGATTGTCGCGGTCGCGGGTGATGGGAGCCGGGTGAAAGTAAAGAGTGGAGATGCGTTCGAGAGGGATTTGGAGGGGATTTCGCTCGACGATCTTCTGGCGATCTTGGGTTCATCCCTGCCCTTGACCGCCGAGGATTTTCTGCAACGAGCGAATATCGATCTGATTGGAGAAGATCCGGACCGCGGCAACGGCCGTTCCCACGAATAACC
>DASQQR010000541.1:0-3800 GCA_035643335.1 Anaerolineales bacterium | reverse complement strand
CGTAGGTATCGACTTCAGGGACGGAATCCTGTTCGTGCCCGAGGTACTGATGGCGGCCAAGGCCATGAAAGCCGGCATGGCGATCTTGCGCCCACTTCTGGCGGAAACCGGCGCGCCACAGATCGGGACCATGGTGATTGGAACGGTAAAAGGAGATATCCACGATATTGGTAAGAACCTGGTGGCAATGATGATGGAAGGCGCCGGATTCAACGTCATTAACCTGGGAATCAACAATGACGTGGACAAATTCCTCAGCGCCATCCGCGAGCACAAGCCGGATATCGTGGGGATGAGCGCACTTTTGACCACAACCATGCCGTATATGAAAGTGGTGGTCGAGGCGCTGAAGGAAGAGGGACTCAGGAACCAGCTGATCGTCCTGGTGGGAGGCGCCCCGCTCAACGAAGCGTTTGCCGAAGAGGTCGAAGCGGATGCTTACTGCCGGGATGCGGCGGTAGCGGTGGAGACTGCAAAGAAACTACTGGCAATAAAGCGTGGCGAGGTAACGCTACGCTAGACGAGGCGCGAAATAAGGTTTTCGAGATGCAACAGTGCGGATCGCACGGGTGGGGATAAATCATCGCCGAAAGCGGTTGTGCCGGGTTGAACCGCCAGCAGAAAAATGTCTACTACCATAAGCTCGGATCGCAAATACGTGACGGTCAGATCCAGGCCTGCGCTGTGAGTCCACCCATTGGCCGGCAGCATCTCTTCCGCGCCAACCAACGCGATGTCGCCGGGTTGCCCGCCAATCTCGGCCGCGTCGACGAATATAATCAGTTCGGGCTGGGCCATCCGAATCACGCCCAGGTAATTTTCGGGTACATCGCCGGCGTCAATCAAAGTGGCGCGAGTCTTTCCCGCGAGGCGCTCAACCAATATCCCGCCCAGGGCATCGTCCCCACGAAGACGGTTCCCTACTCCTACAATCAGGACACGTTTCCCTTGAGTACACCTTTGAAGCTGTGATAACAGGTCGCCCTCGGGCACGGCCTTATCCAGTAAAGCCAAGGAAACTGCGAATGGGACGCAGGAGATATCCCAAAGTGATGATGGCAGAACCCGTTATGATAATACTCAGCATTGGGCTGATGTCGCCAGCAGCCATACCCAAGAGATATTTGCTAAAGAAACCGCCAAACGGCGGCAGCCCCGATAACCACAGCGCGCCGAGTAAGAAGAGGAAGAAACGACCCGGCATGCGTCCAGCCAAACCGGACAAACCAGCGATTTTGGTGGTTTTGAGTGAGCGGCTAATTGAACGCACGCACAGGAACAGGACTGCCAATCCGATGCCGCCCGTCAGGAGGTAAGACAGAGCCACTCCCCGTGAGAGAGTCGCACCCAGCAAAACGAACCCGAACTGGCTGGTGGCGGCGAGCAAGAGCAGGTGATCCAGGTCAGTTTCAACCCAGGCCAACACACCCCAGCTAACCATACCAAGACATGCCAGGACGCGAGAAAGCTGAATAAGCTCGCGGTTTTCGGGAAACAGGTTGATGGCCGCCAGACTCGAAATATAGAGAAACCACATCAGGCGCGTGAGGAAGAGCCGGGTGTTCATCAACTTGAGCACCTGGCCGGTAACCGACAACAAGGAGGGGATAAATTCCTGGTAGAAATCCCCCAAGGTCTGATCGATATTCACATAAATGGTTCGTACTATGGCCGACCCCAGGACATATCCATTCTGATATATATCGAACACGCCACCTTCGCCTAGCGCAAATAGCTTTTTGAGTCCAGGGAATTCTTTCACCGGTCCGTAGAAGTCGGTGCCTGGGACGCGGTAGATTTGGTTATCTATTGCCTCGCCGCCCAAGAAGACCTCGGTATCCTGGCTCCCTCCAATGCGGCTCAAGAAATAAATCAGGACTCCAACCAGCAAGCTGAGCACCAACAGGAGGGCAGCCAATTCGGAATTCCAGACTCCAGATGGCTGGGCGATTTGCATGGCTGGTGCAAGGATCGGCCTGATCCAGTGGTCCAGCGGCCATTGGTAGAAGATGCCCGTCAAGATCGTCACCAAAGACAGGATCGTAATGGGGATCACGATGCTCGGGGACGCTTCCGAGATGTTCTCCAAACCCTCGGGCCGATCTCCCCAAAACATCGAATATAAGAGCTTGACGAAGGAGGCCAGGGTCAAGGCCGAGCCGAACATGGCCGCGCCCAGAAAGACAGGGAAAAGGGGCCCTTTCCAAAGCAGAATCCCCTGGTAAATCAACCATTTTGAGACGAAGGCGTTAAGGGGAGGTACTCCTGCGATGCCTAAAGCTACGACCAGCGTGCTGACGAAAGTCCACGGCATGACTCCAGCCAGCCCACCCAAGTCGGAAAACCTGGTGCGGCCGGTTTGGTGTTGAACCGCTCCGCCACACAGGAAGAGATTGCCCTTCAATACCACAATATTAAGCAAATGGAACAGGCCGCCCAGAATCCCGATGGCCGTACCGGTGCCGATTCCGATGACCATGTAGCCGACCTGAGAGACACTATGGAAGGCCAGCATACGGCGATAATCGGACTGGATCATAGCCATCAGAACCCCTGCGAGAATAGCGACGCTCCCAATGGCCATCAGGAAAACAGTCAGCCCAGGAGTGACGACAAAAGTCTCCAGCGTAATGCGGGCCAACAAATAGATGCCGGCGAGTTTGTCCAGGGCAGTGTAGTAAGCCATAACCGGGGGCGGCACTTCCGTGGAAATGGACGGTATCCAAGTATGCAACGGCACAACACCGGCTTTTGCAAATGCCCCCACCAGCATGAAAAGGTAAGCCCCGGCGGGCAGCCAACCGCTGGCGACCTGAGGATCCGTGCTGAAATCGCCCCAGGCCAGCTTGCCAGTTGCGATCCAAAGCAGGGAAATCCCACCCAAAAGGCCGACGTCGCCGACGCCGGCGATGATCAACGATTTTGTGGCTGCCGGAATCCCCTGGATGCCGTTGATCAGCACCAACAAATAGAGCAACAACCCCAGAAACTCCCAGAACAGCAGAAAGATCACCAAATTATCGGCAAGAACGACTCCGGAAAGCATGCCCAAGGCGGCCAGGAGAAAGGCGAAATACTCGCGGTGATGGGCTGAGTCCGACATGAACTTCCAGGAATAGAGCACCGCCAGGCAAGCAAAAACGGAGGCAACAACCAGAACAATACGGCTGTAGGGCGTCGAAACGAGATTCAAGGACACCACAAAGGCAGGAGGATAATTCAGCCAGGGTACTGAAACGCTCAAACTCACCCGGAAGGAAAGGAAGGCACTGACTACAAGAGTTGCGATTGAGATAACCAGGGTGAAGAAGACACGCGGAGTCCGGGCCTCTTTCGGCGATAGCAGGCAGGCCAGCGCGCCGATGACCGGGAGAAATACTGGAACGAAAAGCAGATTGTTCATGGCGCCTCCATTATCCGATCATCTGAGCAACCAAGGCCTGGACAACGTCCAGGAGGGGCTGAGCCAAGAAACCGATTATCAGGGACAGCACGGCGAAGGCAATCACCGTTGCAAGCATGATGCGAGTGCCCTCTTTGACGTCGGGTTGGCGCTCCTTGCCCAGGAAAATGGCGCTGAACAAGCGCAACATGTAGACCAGAGTGACGACACCACCCAGGATCGCCAACAATGCGAAAAGCGATTTATCACCCTCAAGGGTGCCCATAATGATCATCAGTTTGCCATAGAAGCCCGCTGTGGGGGGAAATCCAATAATGGTCAAGGCACAGGCAATGAAAGCCGCGGCAGTCAAGGGCATCGTGCGGAGCAAACCACCCAATTCCTCAATATTGCGAGT
>DASQQR010000540.1:0-4314 GCA_035643335.1 Anaerolineales bacterium | reverse complement strand
CGTTATTTGGCTCGCCACCCATGGCAAAGCATCCTGATGATCCTGGGCATCACCCTGGGCGTTGCAGTCGTCGTGGCCATCGATTTGGCCAACGCTAGTGCCAGCCGCGCCTTTGATTTGAGCACTGAGGCGGTCGTGGGCCGCGCCACACACCAAATCGTTGGAGGCCCGGATGGCCTGGATGACCCGGTGTATGTCAAACTCAAATCAAGCGGCGTTCTAGATGCCGCTGCCCCAGTGGTAACGGATTACGCAAGCTCCCGGCAGCTTGGCAGCCGGACCTTGCAGCTGCTAGGCGTGGATCCCTTCGCAGAACCTCCTTTCAGAGACTATCTGACCGATGGGAATCGAATTCCGGTCGGGCAGTTGGCCAGGTTCCTGACTCAACCCGGAGCGATTTTCATCTCCAGGGATTTGGCCAACGAATTTGGATACGGAAACTGCGGGACAGATAGCGGGCCAGCAGACCGGACTCACGGGAACTGTAAGATCAGCCTGGATACCGGCGGGCAACCGCATGATGCCGAAATCGTCGGCTTACTTGAATCCCGGGACCAACTGAGCCAACGAGCACTCAATGGCCTGATCCTAACGGACATTTCCACCGCCCAAGAATTTACCGGAAGAATTGGATCCCTCGATCGCATCGATTTAATCCTGAACCCATCTTGCAAGGAGGTAATGGCTCGAGGGAACTGCCTTCAGATAGAGCGGATCCGGTCTATGCTTCCCCCAGGTGCCCAGCTCCAGGCCGTTGCGATGAGAACCGGCGCCATCGAGCAAATGACCGCCGCATTCCGTTTGAACCTGACGGCACTCAGTTTATTGGCGCTGGTTGTCGGCATGTTCCTGATTTACAATACGATGACCTTCTCAGTGGTACAGCGCCGCGCTCTTTTCGGAACATTGCGCTGCCTGGGAGTCACCCGAAAGGAGATCTTCCTCCTGATTACGGGCGAATCATTAATCGTTGGAGCGCTCGGCGCAGCGCTAGGAGCTGCTTTAGGAACGCTAATGGGCCAGGGAGCCGTGCGCATGGTCAGCCAGACCATCAACGATTTATTCTTTGTGCTTACCGTGCGGGGAATCCAGATACCGGTGACAAGCCTGGCGAAAGGCGCGCTGCTCGGCATCGTGGCAACGGTAATGAGTGCAGGTGCACCGGCCTGGGAGGCGGCCTCCGTCCCACCTCGATCCGCATTAACGCGTTCAACTTTAGAGACGAAAACCCGGAGGGCAGTACGGTACGCGGCGGCGCTGGGGATCTTTCTGCTCATTACAGGTGGGCTGCTGCTGACAATTCCGACCAGTAACTTAGTGATCAGTTTCGCGGCCACCTTCGCCATTATTATTGGCTTTGCTCTTCTGGCGCCCCTATTCACCCAAGCATTGATGAACGCGACGCTAAAACTGACGGGCTATGCATTGGGCAGTCTGGGTAGAATGGCGCCACGAGATGTGGTGAACGCATTAAGCCGGACCGGTGTGGCCGTGGCAGCTCTCATGGTGGCTGTCTCCGTAACCATCGGCGTCAGTCTAATGGTTGGCAGCTTTCGATATACAGTGATCACATGGCTGGAGGAAACACTGCAGGGGGATATCTACATATCGGCGCCAGGCCTATCCGCGTCCCAGCCGTCGATACCACTCGATCCGAAGGTGCTGCCGGTCATTCAGGATTGGCCCGGGGTGCGAAGAGCAGATGTATTGCGCTCGGCAGTCGTGGATTCGCCGGACGGCCCGATTCACATCGCGGCTACGGATAACCCAACTGTGGTCGACGAGCGAATATTCGTGTCAACGAGCGGCAAGCCCCAAGAGATGAGAACCGCACTGGAGGCTGGATCTGTTCTCGTATCGGAGCCGTTTGCAAATCGAACGCAGCTGGCGAAGAAGCGGAATGTCGTTACGCTATTCACCGAGCGGGGAGCTCATCCATTCCCGGTAGTGGGCGTCTATTATGACTACGCTTCGACCGACGGCACTGTTTTAATGACCTTGGCTACGTACCGGCAATACTGGAACGATCCGGCCCTGACAGCCGTCTCCTTAAGACTTGAGGCTGGCGCCGATCCGGACCAGGTGAGTGAGGAACTAGCAAGGACGCTCCAGCCGATCCAAGGCCTTCAAGTCCGGCCCAACCAGGCACTGCGGCAAGAGGTGCTGGTGGTCTTTGACCGGACATTTGCGATTACGCGTGCATTGCAGATCCTGGCGACGGTCGTCGCTTTCATTGGTATCTTGAGCTCGCTACTCTCGCTCGAGTTAGAGCGACAGCGTGAACTGGGGGTCTTACGAGCCATCGGCCTGACCACCCGACAGGTATGGAGGTTGGTGATGGTGGAGACCGGCTTGATGGGAGGTGTGGCCGGTCTGCTGGCAATGCCGACCGGATTCGTGCTGGCATTGATCTTGATCTATATTATCAACCGGCGTTCTTTCGGTTGGACCTTGCAGATGCAGGTTGAACCACGGCCATTTATCCAGGCAATGGCAGTGGCAATCCTGGCGGCGCTGCTGGCCGGAATTTATCCTGCACTGAGAATAAGCCGGACAGTGACAGCGGAAGCTCTAAGGTCGGAATAGGTAAGCATGCGCAGTTCCGCCTATAAGATCCTGGTTTTGTTTACCCTCCTGCTGCTGGCAGGCCTGACGGGATACCTTAGGCTGCAGGAAAATAAGGGAATTAGCGCAGCTCTCGATACGGGATTGCAGGATGCACCCAACATCAATCCGGGTTTATGGAGCGGGAACACACAAGGATTCGAGAAGGCCGACGGACCGAGAGTACTTCGATTTCCCGCCGACCAGGGTCCACACCCAGACTTTCAAACAGAGTGGTGGTATTACACCGGTAACCTTGAGACGACAGATGGGCGGCACTTCGGCTACCAGCTGACCTTCTTCCGGCGAGCATTGACCCCGGAGGGGGATTTGCCGCGGCGAGGCTCGGATTGGGCAACGAACCAGGTGTATATGGCACATTTTGCCCTGACCGATGTGGGGGCGGGTCGATTTTACAGTCACGAACTTCTCGCCAGGGGCGCGGCCAACCTGGCAGGAGCCCAATCCAGATCTTACCGGGTGTGGCTGTATAACTGGCAAGTGAAACAGGAAGGAGAAAACAAATACAAGCTTCAAGCTGCACAAGCGGGTGTAGCCATTGATTTGGACTTAACCGATGCCAAAGGGCCTGTCCTGCAGGGAGATCACGGTTACAGCCAGAAAGGACCAGCGCCAGGGGACGCATCCTACTACATCAGCCAAACCCGGCTGGTCTCCGAAGGGACCGTGGAAGTTGAAAATGAGCTATTCCGGGTATCCGGATTAAGCTGGATGGACCACGAGTTCAGCACCAGCGCGTTGGCATCCGACCAGGTCGGCTGGGATTGGTTTTCGATACAGCTGGGCGCCACCAAGGGGCAAAGCAAGACCGGAGATTCCGGAGAACCCATTGACCTCATGGTATATCAAATTCGCAAAGCGAACGGGAGCATCGATCCGTATTCCAGCGGTACCTTGATCTACCCCGACGGCAGCACGCGGCACCTTGACAAAAAGGATTTTGAAATCACATCACTGGATACCTGGCAAAGCCCGCGAACGAAGGCGAAATACCCTTCGCGATGGACCGTCAAAATTCCGTCCGCCCGATTGGATCTTCAGATTGATCCCTATCTCGCGGATCAAGAGCTCAATGTATCTTATGATTATTGGGAGGGAGCGGTCAAAATCAGCGGCGAGTACAACGGGCAGCCCGTGAGGGGCAACGGATATGTAGAGTTGACCGGCTACGCAGCTTCGATGGCTGGAGAGTTCTGACGAGAGGGAGGGTTGAGGAGGGTTGCGGGTTCGAAGGTTGGAAGGATGGAAGACTGGAAGATTGGAACCCTTCGACCGGGCTCAGGGCAGTGTCGGAATGCAGTGGAAAATCGTGTGATGCGAAAATTATCATTGTTGGTTGCATTAATGGTGGCCATACTTACTATCAGTGTTGACCCAGTCCGCTCCGAATCGCAGGCGCAAACGGTATGTACGGAGTGGACACAAGTGAATAGCAGCGCCTTCGGATTGGGTGCCGGACCAGACGGGGAGTACAGCAACGAGGAGGGATTTGAAATCATTAATTTCAAAGACCAGCTTTACGTGGGCATGGAAGCTGATAATTCCCTTGGCGCGCGCCTGTGGCGAACTAAGCTGGGCGTGGAGATGCCAAACAGCCAGGCGGATTGGGAAGAGGTGGCAGCAGATCAGGAGGGGTATCCTTTCGGCGTCCCGGACTCCGTCCAGAACGACCACATCGACAGCCTGGCG
>DASQQR010000539.1:0-7698 GCA_035643335.1 Anaerolineales bacterium | reverse complement strand
AACGGTGGTCCAAGGCAAAACAGAGATGAACCGCTTGTATGTGGTGGAGAGTACCTTATCGAACGCGGGTGCCATGGCCGATCATCGCCTGGCGGTACAGGCAGCCCAGGTCGAGGTTATCGCCCGGTTGGTCGCCAGTAGATTGGGCATCGAAGTGGATTCGGCCCAAGGGATTCCGGGTGTGCCAAGTGATTGGATCGACGCACTGGTCAAAGATTTGACAGAGCATAAAAGTTCCAGTTTGGTCCTGGCCGGACCCCAACAACCTGCAGTCGTGCATGCTCTCGTTCATGCCATAAACCAATCTTTAGGCAATGTGGGCCAGACGATTATTTATACTGACCCGGTAGAAGCGCGGCCGGTGGATCAGACCAATTCCTTGCGCGAACTGGTACGCGACCTGGAACATGACCAGGTCGATTTGTTACTCGTGGTCGGGGGGAATCCCGTCTACACGGCGCCAGTGGATCTGAACTTTGCGGATGCCTACCAACGCGCGAACATCTCGGTTTACTCGGGCCTTTACGAGGACGAGACCGCCGCGCTTTCTGACTGGTTTATCCCTGCGGCTCACTACTTGGAAGCCTGGGGCGATGTTCGCGCTTACGATGGTACAGTAAGCATTATCCAACCCCTGATTGAGCCCTTGTACCAGGGCAAGACCGGTGGCGAACTCCTCGGTATTCTTTTGGGCCAACCGAATGCTAGCAGCTATGATATCGTCCAGAACTACTGGCGCGACAAAGTTTCCCAGGATTTTGAGAGGTTCTGGAAGCAATCTTTGCATGACGGCGTGGTCCTGGACAGCGCTTTGCCGGCTAAGGAAGTAACTTTGCAGCCGGATATAGGCGCCGCCGTTGGACCTTTACGGCAGCAGCCGGCACCTGAAGAACGTTTGGAAATTATTTTTGAGCCCGACCCTTCGATTTGGGATGGACAATTCAGCAACAATGTCTGGTTGCAGGAGCTACCCAAGCCCTTCACTAAGTTAACCTGGGACAACGCTGCACTGATATCCCCCGCATTGGCCGGTCGCCTGGGGCTCTCCAACCAGGATGTCGTTCATCTGTCCTACCGCGACGCGAGCGTTCTTGCTCCAGTGTGGATCCTTCCTGGTTTGCCTGAAAACTCAGTAGTTGTCCATTTTGGTTACGGACGCCAGCGAGGTGGCGATGTACTCGCCGGCGTTGGATTTAACGCTTACGCTTTGCGCCCATCCGACAATCCATGGTTCGGTTACGGCCTGCAGATTGGTAAAACCAGGGGCCGTCATGTTCTTGCGACCACCCAACTACACCATAACATGGAGGGCCGCGATTTGGTGCAGGTCGCGCCCATAACGACGTTCCAGGAAAACCCGAATTTTCTGCACGCGGGTGAAGAAGAGGAGCTGCCCTCAATCTATCCGGGCTTCGAATATACCGGACATGCCTGGGGAATGTCGATCAACCTGAATACTTGTATTGGATGCAATGCCTGTGTCGTGGCTTGCCAGGCCGAAAACAATATCCCCTCGGTCGGGAAGCAGCAAGTTCTCAATGGACGCGAGATGCACTGGATCCGTGTGGACAGTTATTTTGAGGGGAATCTTGACCAACCCCAAGTTTACTTTCAGCCGGTGCCTTGTATGCAATGTGAGAACGCTCCCTGCGAACCAGTTTGTCCCGTTGAGGCCACCGTGCATGATGAGGAAGGGCTGAACGAGATGATCTACAACCGCTGTGTAGGCACGCGCTACTGTTCCAACAATTGTCCTTACAAAGTCCGGCGATTTAACTTCGTTCAATTCTCTGACCTGGAGACTTTGCCCCTGAAATTGCAGCGGAATCCAGATGTCTCTGTGCGCTTCCGAGGGGTAATGGAAAAATGCACCTATTGCGTCCAGCGGATTAATAGGGCCCGCATCCAGGCAGAGGTAGACGGCCGCGCTATTCATGACGGCGAGATCAAGACTGCCTGCCAGCAAGCCTGCCCAGCCAACGCCATAGTCTTCGGAGATATCAATGACCAAAACAGCCAGGTTCGTGCGCTCAAAGAAGAGCCTCATGATTATTCCCTGCTCAAGGATCTCAACACTCGGCCCCGGACCACTTATCTGGCCAGATTCCGTAATCCGAACCCGATGATCAAGGAACTTAACTGAAGCGAAATCTATGGATCAAGAAGAAAGCTCGCCAGTCCTTAAACCCGGTTATACAATCGCTTCTGTAACCGATAAGATCAGTTCAATCGTCCTCACCAGTCGCACTCCGCGCCAGTGGTGGGTAGGTTTCGGCGTCGCCTTCATCATTGTCATGGTGTTGTTCGCCGCCATCACCTACCTGATGGTGATCGGCGTAGGGATTTGGGGCATTATGATCCCGGTTGGTTGGGGATTTGCCATCATCAACTTTGTGTGGTGGATCGGTATCGGCCACGCGGGCACCCTGATCTCTGCGATTCTGTTACTGTTGCGCCAGGAATGGCGCACCTCGATCAACCGTTTTGCAGAGGCCATGACTCTGTTTGCCGTGGCTAACGCGGCTCTGTTTCCGCTCTTACATCTGGGCCGGCCATGGTTCTTCTATTACCTTTTTCCTTATCCGAATACCATGGGGCTTTGGCCGCAGTGGCGCAGCCCTCTGATATGGGATGTGTTTGCCGTCGTGACTTACGCCACGGTGTCTTTTTTGTTCTGGTATGTGGGCCTGATTCCCGACCTGGCAACTTTGCGGGATCGAGCCGGTTCCTGGATAGGGCGCGTATTCTATGGAATCACTTCAATGGGCTGGCGTGGTTCAGCTCGCCATTGGCTGCGTTATGAAAAAGCATATTTCTTGATCGCTGCCCTGGCAACACCGCTGGTGATCTCTGTTCACAGTATCGTGGGCCTGGATTTCGCCGTGTCGGTCATCCCTGGCTGGCACAGCACCGTCTTTCCACCCTATTTCGTAGCTGGAGCGATTTTCTCAGGGTTCGCCATGGTACTCACCATCGCGATTCCATTGCGATCCTTCTACCATCTTGAGGACTTCATTACCATGCGGCATCTGGATAACATGGCGAAAGTCATGCTGGCGATGGGATTGATCGTGGGCTACGGATACCTGATCGAAAACTTTATCGCCTGGTACAGTGGAGACGTCTTCGAGGCTGCCATTTACACAGATCGCTTTATTGGCTTCTACGCTCCGGTTTACTGGGCTTTACTTTTGCTGAACGTAGGCATTACTCAAGCGCTCTGGTTCCGCGGAGTTCGCAGGAACACGAAGCTGCTTTGGGTGATCTCCATCCTGATCAACCTGGGGATGTGGATCGAGCGGTTTATTATCGTGGTGACCAGCCTGGCGCATGATTTTATGCCTTCTTCATGGGGCATTTATATCCCCACGGTCTGGGATTACGCGACTTTCATCGGCACGCTTGGCCTGTTCCTGGCACTGATTTTCTTATTTATTCGCTTCCTTCCGGTGATCTCGATCTTCGAGATGCGTGAGCTGGTGGTTGAACAGGAAGTTCAAGGAGCGCAGGGTGACTGAGGACAGGTTGTACGGTCTACTGGCTGAGTTTCAGGGACCGGAAGAGCTTCTGAAAGCCACACAACAGGCTTACGATGCCGGATTTCGTTCTATGGATGCATTCTCTCCGTTTCCGGTCGAAGGATTAGCAGAGGCTTTGGGGATGCGCCATACCTGGCTTTCCGTGATCATTCTTGGAGGTGGGATCGTAGGTGGGGTGGTTGGATTTTCCATGCAATATTACTCTTCCGTGTTCAGCTACCCGATTAATTCCGGCGGGAAGCCTTTCAACAGCTGGCCGGCTTTCATCCCGGTGACCTTCGAGTTGACGATTTTGTTTGCCGCTTTAGCAGCGGTTTTCGGCATGCTGGCATTGAATGGTCTGCCCATGCCGTATCATCCCAATTTCAACGTAGAGAGTTTTTCTCGAGCCTCCAGAGATAAATTCTTTCTCCTCATCGAGGCCGAGGATCCGATTTTCGGTGCGGACGACACTCGGCGCTTCCTGGAAACTTTGGAGCCGGTTGAAGTGTCCGATGTTGAGCCATGATAAGCCGGTATTTTTTGAGGTTCCGCTTTTGGTCTTGGGTTTGTATTGCTGGGTCTTTGGTATTAGCAGGGTGTCTGAACAACATGCGAGATCAACCACGCTACGAGCCGCTTGAAGCCAGCCAATTCTTTGCAGATGGCCGTTCTGCCCGGCCGCTCATAACGGGTGTCGTGCCTCGCGAAGGTGTAGATATCGAGGTGCCTACACCCACCAACCAGGCACCATCATCAGCGGGCCAGGATGAATTCCCAATTCCCATCACCTTGGATGTTGTTAAGCGAGGTAAGGAACGTTACGAAATATTTTGTTCCCCCTGCCATGGGTATGATGGTTACGGTCGCGGAATGATTGTGCAGAGGGGTTTTTCGCCACCGCCCTCTCTTCACAGCGAGCAGCTGAGACAGCTTCCTGCAAGCCAAATTTACGACGTGATTACCAATGGTTTCGGGCAAATGTACTCTTATGCCTATCGGGTTGCTCCTGAGGATCGCTGGGCAATTGCGGCCTACATTCGGGCTTTGCAGTTGAGTCAGGATGCATCGACACAGGATGTCCCCGCCGACATTCTACAGGGATTGCAGGGATCCGCACCATGAATGGCGACGAACAAGTAGCAGAGCCGCTATACCGCGTGCAACGCACTGCATGGCTGGTCGGATTGATCGCTTCAGGATTCGCCATTGCCGGTTTTTTCATCGGCGGATCGGCACAATTCTTCCAGTCCTATCTTTTCGCTTACCTGTTTTGGTTGGGGCTCACCCTGGGAGCTCTTGCATGGTCTTTGCTTAACCTGTTGGTTGGCGGCCGCTGGGGCATGCCGGTCCGGCGGATCATGGAGGCGGCCTCGAAGAACGTCTGGGTGATGGCGCTTTTGTTTCTGCCGATAATCTTCGGCTTTCGCAGCCTTTATCCTTGGGCAAGGCCGGATCTGGTTGCAGAAGATCCAGTCCTTCAGCATAAAAGCATATATCTAAATGTGCCCTTTGTAATACTTCGAGCGGTACTCTACTTTGTTTTGTGGTTTGCTCTGAGTAGAGGAATATCTGGTTGGACGGAAAAGGCGGCGAAAGCTGCCGATCCCGAGATAAAGAGCCGCTACCAACGTTTCAGCGCGTTTGGGAGCATCGCCTATGTGCTCTCCATGACCTTCGCCTCGGTCGATTGGATCATGTCGATTCAGCCGGATTGGTTCTCTACGGTTTTTGGTTTTCTCGTCATCTCTGCGCAGACACTCACCGCCTTATCGTTTGCGATCGTCATTACTCCTGTTCTAGCAAGGCAGAAACCTCTTTCCGAGATCATGTCTCCTGGCATTTATCGTGATCTGGGCGCGCTTCTATTCACCAATGTAATGCTCTGGGCTTACCTGGCCTTTTCGCAATATTTGATCATCTGGTCCGGAAACTTAACGGAAGAAATCACGTGGTTTCTGGATCGCTCACGAGGGGGTTGGCAATGGCTTGGACTGCTGGTCATCTTGACCCAGTTCGCTTTGCCTTTTTCCGTATTGCTATCCCTGCGCGCTAAACGCAACGCCCGGATTCTGGCCAGCGCGGCAGGAATTGTCCTCGTGATCCGTCTGGTCGACGACTTTTGGGAGGTAATTCCAACTTTTCGCCCAGATGGGTTTAGCCTCCATTGGCTCGATATCATAATCGCACTTGCAATGGGTGGTATTTGGGTGGCGGCATTTATCTGGCATCTGCGAAGCACACCGGTTTTATTGGCGCGCGAAGCCCAAGATTACGGGCCCACGGAACCTCGGGAAATCAGGATGGGTGCGCATGAATGACGAGCCTATCGGAGATGATAACCGGTCCTCCGAAGAAGTCTCCCTATTTAGCCTCCGTAATTTTGCTTTGGCTGTGCTCTCATTGGTAGTCATGATCGGCCTGGTACAGGTTTTTGCCGGGATATTATCCAATTTCTTCTCACGGCCCCAACTGGCGCGTTTGACCCAGTTACCGCCTGAACCCAGGCTCCAGGTGGCACCGGCTCAGGAGTTCCAACAGCTGAAAGCTACCCAAGAGGCCCAGATAAATACTTACGGCTGGATCGATCGTAGTTCGGGGATTGTTCACATCCCCATTGATCAGGCGATGCAACTGTACGTGGAGCGGGGCCAGCCCGGCGGCGCTCCGCCTGCTACCAATACGCCGGGAGTACAGGGAGCACAGGGCACGCCCAGCGCGGTGGAGCAGGGAGCTCAGATCTTTCAGCAGCTTGGCTGTGCTGCCTGTCATACTGGAGAGGAGAATGCACCGGGTCCCAGGCTGCAAGGTTTGTTTGGAACCCAAGTGCAGTTGAAGAGCGGCCAAACAGTAACTGCTGATGAAAGCTATATTCGGGAGTCGATTTTGATGCCAGAGGCAAAGGTAGTCGCTGGATATCAAGCCGTTATGCCCAGTTTTTCTGGACGTGTCTCAGATGAGCAATTGGCAGCTTTGGTCGCCTATGTAAAGTCCCTGGGAAACCAATAAGATGCGAGCCCGCTCCAATTCTCTCGAATCCAAGATGCGAATGTTGCGCGTAATGAGATCAACAGCCAGGAACATATTTTTCATGATCAGTCTGCTGATGGCATGGTTTGGGAGCTCGGCATTTCATATTAACCCGGGCACACCAACCCCAGTTCCAATCAAGCAGGTGTCTTTCGAGCAGAAACTTGACTCGCAGATTCCGCTGGGCTTGACTTTTAAGGATGAAACTGGCCGGGCAGTTAAGCTCGAGGATTATTTCGCCGGCAAACCGGTTATGCTGGTATTTGCTTACTACGAGTGCCAGATGCTCTGTCCCCTGGTGCTAAAGGATCTCACCGGCACACTGGGCAACTTGCAGTTGAATGTGGGTGAACAATTTCAAATCATCACGGTCAGCATGGATCCCAGCGAAACTCCGGAGTTGGCTGCGCAGGAAAAGGCGGAATACCTGGAACAATACACTCGGCCCGGCGCTGAACGAGGCTGGCATTTTTTGACTGGGGAGCAGGATTCCGTCTTCAATCTGGCCGACTCCATCGGTCTACATTTTACATTTGATACGGAATCGAAAGAATATGCCCACCCGACGGGTTTAGTACTCCTTACTCCCGAAGGCCGCATTTCGCGCTATATTTTCGGACTGGACTATACCGCCAATGATCTGCGCCTGGGCCTGGTGGAGGCCTCCCAAGGTGAGATTGGCACGCCGATTGATCGTTTTTACCTGTTGTGTTACCACTACAATCCGGTTACGGGCCGGTATAACCTGCTGATATCCAATATTATCCGCATGGCTGCCGCTGCAACTGCACTGGCTTTGGCCATAACAGTGGCCTTTTTGCTGCGGCGGGAGCGGCGGCCAGCAAATTTGTATGATTCGGGACCAATTTAGAGCCATATACTTATTGAGGTCCGACTAACCTGCTATGAGCAAATAATGACCAATATCCCCTTCTTCCCGGAGGAAGCCTCCAGCGTCGCGCAAAGCACCGACTTATTGCTGCTGGCCTTGCTGGGCCTGGGTAGCTTCTTTACCTTCATTGTCGTGGCGCTGATCTTCTATTTTGGAGTAAAGTATAGGCGGGGCAAGAAAGCCGATCGCAGCAATCCACCGGTTGCCAACACCAAAGTGGAGCTGGGTTGGGTATTCGGCCTGTTCATTCTCAGTCTG
>DASQQR010000538.1:0-5778 GCA_035643335.1 Anaerolineales bacterium | reverse complement strand
AAACCAGATGATGTGCTTGTGGGCCTGGCCGGGATGGGTGTCACGGATTGGCCGAGTTTGACCAACGCACTCCAGGGACAACAGGCCGGTAACACCGTCGAAGTGGTCTTCTACCGGGGCGGCGAAAAGCAATCCGTGATGATGGAGCTATCCCACCGCCCGATGCCGGAAATTCCAGATACACCCGAAAAATTGGCGAAGACAGTCGAGCAAAAGTACGCCAGCGTGGAAAAGCAGCTTGACGAGTTGCTGGGCGGTATATCAGAAGAAGAGGCCAGTTACAAACCGGCGCCAGACGCCTGGAGCGTGAGAGAGATTCTGGCACACCTGATCCACGGTGAGAGGGGCGATCACACCTGGATGGACAGCCTGATCAGTGGATTTGAACCCTGGTATGACGATTTCGGCGGAAACTTGCAGGAGCGAGTGGACGCAACGGTAGCTGCTTATCCCAGCATGGCGGACTTAAGAGAGGAGCTGCGGCGAAACTGTAAAGAAACGGTCGCTTTCCTGGCCAACCTGCCCGATGATTTCCTGGCCCGGAAAGGGAGTTACTGGCGGTTGGCGTACAACATGGTCGATGAACCCTATCATTTCAACGCGCACCTGGACCAAATGCGCAGCGCGATCGAGGCGGCCAGGGGAAATTGATTTTAGACCGGAGTCCGCGCCGGCGGATAACCCGCGAAGTTCCGGTCAAAGTCCCTGCAGGAAACTGTGGGGACTATTCTTTTACGGAGGTATAATTATTATGATAATGTTCATCTAAATTATGTTAATGGAATATTCATGTCGATCAGGTATAATTGTCTGTGAGTGGGGCTGTCAAAACATAACGAAAGGGAAATTCGGATGGAGGGAAAAAGCGACTTAAGCGAGCGAAGATTCACTGGGACAGATCCAAGGGATTTCGATTTCCAGCACATTGTTTACGAAAAGCGGGATTCCTGCGCCAGGATTACGTTTAACCGTCCAGAGAAGCTGAACGCCATCAATCATGACGTTTTGAGCGAGTTGAATACGGCCTTCAAGGACGCCAGCTGGGATGACGGCGTGGCGGTTATTGTGTTGACCGGTGCCGGGGATCGCGCCTTCTGCACCGGGGCGGATCTGGAAGAACAGAAGCAGTTCTTGAAGCGGCCGCGAGACTATTGGAAGTGGATGGGAGAGTTCATCGAGTGCCACGAGCGATTGCGCAATATCGGCAAACCAACCATCGCCCGGCTGAATGGCATTGTGGTGGGTGGAGGCAACGAATTCAACATGAGCTGCGATCTGGCCGTGGCAGCCGACGACATCTACATCCGCCAGGTGGGAACCAGTCACGGGAGTGTCGCCCTGGCTGGCGCGACCCAATTCCTGCCCCTCATTGTAGGTGACCGGAGGGCCAGAGAAATCCTCTTTTTGAACGAGGAGATCCCGGCTCAAAAAGCGCTTGAGTGGGGCTTGGTCAATTGGGTCGTGCCACGGGAAAAGCTGGACGAAAAAGTGGACGAAATCGCCCACAAACTCGTGGCTAAATTCCCGGAAAAAACACGTTATACAAAACAACAAATCAATTTCTGGCGAGACCTCGGTTGGCACCTGACTATCGGACACGGGCGAGACTGGTTAGCGATACATAACACCAGCCCGGAAACCTGGGAGGGTGTATTGTCCTTTAATGAAAAGCGCCCACCGAATTATGCGGATCTGCGCAGGCGCTGGGCGGAAGACGGAGCACCTGAATGGCTCGGAGGGGAAATACCGGGCGACCGGGAGACGTGAGAAGATAAGCCCATAATATGGAGAGCTAGTAAAAATGACCTTAACCCTACCCCCAGAGGTGCAACTCCAGCCCGGAACAATTAAATTCTTGGGTCAGCCCAAGAAGATGCTAATCAACGGCAAATGGGTGGAGGCTGCCAGCGGCAAGACGTTCCCAACTTACAACCCGGCCACCGGTGAGGTACTGGCTCAGGTACCGCTGGCGGGCGAGCAGGATGTGGCGCGCGCCGTCCAGGCCGCTCGGTCGGCTTTTGAAGATGGTCCCTGGAGCAAGATGAGCGGGGCTCAACGCGGAAAATTGCTGTGGAAAGTCGCTGACCTGATCGACCAATACGCAGACGAGCTCGCCGAACTGGATGTTTTGGATAACGGCAAACCTTACCGGGTGGCCAGAAGGGGCGACCTTCCGGCGGCCAGCGAGCATTTTCGTTATTACGCCGGCTGGGCGAGCAAAATCGAAGGCACCACTATTCCGGTTTCCATTCCCAACCAATTTGTTTACACGCTACGCGAGCCGATGGGGGTGGTGGGATTAATCATCCCCTGGAATTTTCCACTGCTGATGTGTGCCTGGAAGCTCGCCCCTGCCCTGGCATGCGGGAACACAGCCATTCTTAAACCTGCCGAGGAAACCCCCTTATCCGCGTTAAGGCTGGGGCAGATCCTGCTCGAAGCGGACCTCCCCGAAGGTGTCGCCAATATTGTAACGGGTCCAGGGATCCCAACCGGGGCAGCGATCACCGCCAGTATGGGAATCGACAAAGTCGCTTTTACCGGATCGACCGAGGTCGGACGGAAGGTTATGCAAGCAGCGGCGGGTAGTAATCTGAAGCGGGTCAGCCTGGAGCTGGGAGGTAAATCGCCCCTGGTGATCTTCGCGGATGCGGATATCTCCAAAGCAGTTAAGGGGGCCACCTGGGCCGGCTTCAGCACGGCAGGGCAGGAATGCGTGGCTGGTTCCCGGCTGTTCGTCGAACGTCCGGTTTACAATGAAGTCCTGCAGGGCTTGGCTGAGGGAACCCAACGATTGCGAGTCGACCAGGGCTTTGCAGAAAAAGTCCATATTGGCCCAATCATCTCCCAGCAACAACTGGACCGAGTAGTGAGTTACATACAAAGTGGTGTGGAGTCCGGTGCGGAAGTGGTGATGGGGGGCGAGCGACTGGGAGGCGAACGCGCGCAGGGCTATTTCATGGCCCCGACAATTTTCGCTCACCAGGATGACGAACTCAAGATCGTAAAGGAAGAAATCTTTGGGCCCGTAGTGGCGGCCACCCCATTTGATTCCTGGGAGGAGCTGGTGAAGCGGGCTAACAACACCAGCTATGGATTGGCAGCCGGAGTATGGACAAGTGACGTGAGCAAAGCCCACCGGTTTGCGGCCGCGGTCAAGGCCGGCACGATATGGATCAACGGATATGGGCTGTTCGACGCGGCAGCGCCTTTCGGAGGATACAAGCAGAGCGGTTTTGGCCGCGAGATGGGAAGGGACGCGATAGAGCTCTATACTCAGGTAAAGACGGTTTGGACAGGAGTGTAAGTAATCGCATTCGTTGTTCTGAGAAACAAGCGCATTCTGGAGGCAGTCATGTATGGTGCAACGGTTGACACCATCGAAGATCCGAAATCAGAGGATATAAAACTGCGGGAGTTTGAAGCGCGGATCGAGCGGGGTGAAAAAATCGAACCAGGAGATTGGATGCCGGAAGGATACCGGCACCAGTTGATCCGGATGATCTCACAGCACGCGCACAGCGAGGTCGTCGGAATGCTGCCAGAGGGAGGCTGGATCACGCGGGCACCCACGATACGGCGGAAGATGATCTTGTTAGCCAAAGTGCAAGACGAAGGAGGACACGGCCAATACCTGTATCACGCCGCCGAAACGTTGGGGATCAGCCGGGAGGAAATGCTGGCAGCTTTATTGGAGGGGGAAGCCAAATACTCCAACATCTTTAACTATCCCACCCTGACATGGGCCGATATCGGCGTGATCGGTTACCTGGTTGACTTCGCCGCCATTTTGAACCAGACCATGCTGGCGCATTGTTCCTACGGCCCCTATGCGCGCGCCATGGTGCGCATCAGTGCTGAAGAGAGCTTCCACATGAAACAAGGGCAAGATATCGTCATAAGGTTGGCCCAGGGTTCGGCAAAGCAAAAAGCCATGATACAGGATGCCATAAACCGGTGGTGGTGGCCCACGCTGATGATGTTTGGCCCGCACGATTCGGATTCGCCCAACACGGCCATCCTGGTCAGGTGGGGGATCAAAACGAAAACCAACGACGAATTGCGCCAAAACTTCATCAACAAGATCGTCCCGGAATTGCACGCTTTGGGCCTGACGATCCCTGACCCCGACCTGCGCTACAATGAAGAATCAGGCAACTGGATTACCGGGGAGATCGATTGGGACGAATTCTGGCGAGTGATTAGAGGTCATGGCCCCTGCAACAAGGAACGGATCGAGGCGCGCGCCACGGCGCATGAAGATGGCGCCTGGGTGCGAGAGGCGCTTGACGCCTATGCGAAAAGATCGGGGAATTAATTGCTAGTGAAGTTCGTGGCTCAAACCGACACGCAATGGCCCAGGTATCAAGTGTTCTTGCAGGAGAAGGCCAACGCGCCCCATCAGGACGCAGGTTCGGTGCATGCCCCGGATTCCGAAATCGCGCTGCAGAACGCCAGGGACGTGTTCGTCCGGCGGCCGGAGTGTGTCAGCCTGTGGGTCGTGCCCATCGCGGAAATCTTCTCCAGGACGGCCCAGGAATTGGCTACACAAGGATTGGATGCCGAAGCGGTCGAAAAGGGAACTCAGGAGGCCGAAGTATCGACCTACTGTGTCTTTGCGAAAAGGCGCTCCGCGGGCACCCAAACCTACATTGGAGAAGTGGAAGCCGCCGGCCCTGTACAAGCCATGAACCGAGCTGTGGATAAATTCCTGAATGATCAGCCCGCTTTTGCCTGGTGGGTGTTCCCGAAACGGTCGATTGTTCAGAACGAGCGGGATTCGATTGAGAGTATGTTTGCGCCGGCGAAACAAAAATCGTTTCGGATGTCAATGGATTTCCACACGCTCACCGAGATGCGCCGGATCATGGCTCAGGCGAAAGATGAAAGCAAGCAGAATGAGAGTTCCTAGGAGCGATTGTCCTTGAGATCTGACCTGCAAAATGCACTGCGAGTTTATCTCCTGGCGATGGCCGACGACGAGCTCATTCTGGGCCATCGCGATTCGGAATGGTGCGGCCATGCACCGATCTTGGAAGAGGACATCGCATTCGCCAATATTGCCCTGGACGAGATCGGTCACGCATCTATCTGGTACTCCCTGCTTGCGGAACTCATCGGCGAGGATATTGACAAATATCCTGACGAGCTGGTCTTTTCTCGGGAATACCAGGACTTTCGCAACGTCCAAGTGGTTGAAATGCCCAAAGGTGACTGGGCGTACAGCATGCTGCGGCAATATTTATTCGACAGCCTGGAAAATAAGCGGCTGGACATGCTGACCAACAGTCAATACCAACCGATCGCCGAAGCAGCAGGGAAGATCCGAAACGAGGAAATCTACCACCTGCGCCACACATCTGCCTGGGTTAAACGCCTGGGATTGGGGACGGAAGAGAGCAACCACCGGTTGCAGAGGGCGTTGGACGAAATCTGGTCGCTCACGCGGCAATTATTTGATCTAACAGAGGAAGAGGAGCTATTGATCTCAGCGAATTACGTACCTCCCGCCGAGGCGATTGAGCAGCAATGGGAAGAGGAGGTATTACCGTTCCTTGAGGCGTGCGGGCTCTCTGTAGCGGCAAATAACCACCGGCAGGGATCAAGAACAGACCGGAACCAACATACGACCCATTTGAGAGTCCTGGTGACCGAGATGCAGTCTGTCGCGCGATTAGATCCCGAGGCGCGATGGTGAACTACGATTGTCCGATAGGTACTTATGCCCACTTTGACGACTGAAAGAATCTGGAAGATATTAGAGCAGACGAAAGACCC
>DASQQR010000537.1:0-10759 GCA_035643335.1 Anaerolineales bacterium | reverse complement strand
CAGTTTCCCAGGACCTTTACGCCTCTTGTACGGCCGGCACGCTGCTCGATCTGCGCCGCAGGCCCAGGAAGATAGCAGCAAAATATACAAGATAAGCGATCACTTCGGTCAGGGATGGGTTGCCGTTGTAGCCAAATAAGGCTTTCAAAATCGAGCCCAAGGTTGAATCTTCATTTAGAAGGTAGTTGATATCCCAGATGTGTTCGACCACGCTGGGAATCCATCCAATCTCGTTAAACTCGTGGATACCATGAGCCACCAGACCGGCCGCGAACAGGATCAACAAAGCCCCGGTTACCTGAAAAAAGCGCCGCAAGTCTAGCTTGACGATGCTGGCGAACAGAGACCAGCCCAACAGTGCCGAGGTCCCCAGGCCCAGCATCGCACCCGTCAAAACCTGTTGGCTGTCCGAGGCCAGGGTCGCCGCAGTCAGGAAGAGAGCCAGCTCGACGCCCTCTCGCAAGACGGCTGTAAAAGCCAGCAGAAATAACGCCTTGGTCCCGCTGCGCAGAGTTGCCTGCTTCACTCCGGCTTCCAGGTCCCCCTTGATGTGGCGGGCCTGGTGATGCATCCAAAAGATCATCCAGGTGAGCACGCCCGCCGCGATGAGCATAGTGACGCCCTCGAAGATGATCTCGGCGTTGCCCTCCAGCGATGCCCCCACGCTTTGGAGCACGAGCGCGATGATCACGCTAAGCAGCGCCGCGCTCAAGGTGCCGTTCCAGACCACCGGGCCGAGCTCTGAGCGGTTAAATTTGCGCAGCGCTCCGACCACGATTCCAATAATCAGTGCAGCCTCTAGTCCCTCGCGTAATGACAGAACGTAACTGGGTAGCATTTTGAAACCTCCGGACAAAAAATGATATTCTATTTGAAAGCTCGATATAGTATAATCAAATCAATAATATTTATCAACAATATCATAATAAAACCAACTTAAACCCCCTGTAATGCATGTTTCAACCAGGTTGAAAATTATGGCCTTTCACTAATTTCATCGCTTATGGCCGTCAGCTTTGTTATGCGTCGTTATACTGCGGAGATCTACCGGCTGCAGCAAGAGCAGCCGGAGGTCAAGCTTTCTGATCTCTCCGAGCATGTGGATGCATCCATTCAGGCGGTTTCCCGTATGGTGCGCCGTCTGAGAAAAGGTGGCTACCTCACTTATGAGCCTTATCGTGGGGTCCGTTTGACCCAGGAGGGCGAAAGCATCGCCATGCCGGCCTTACGCCGTCACCGCCTGATTGAGGTTTTCCTGGTGCGCATCATGGAATTTGATTGGGCTGAAGCGCACGATTTATCGGATGAGTTTGAGCTGGGGGTCAATCAGAAGCTCGAAGACCGCATAGACGATATGACCGGTCATCCCACTCGCTGCCCTCATGGAGAACCTATTCCGAGCAAAGAGGGGAATATGCCTGTCGTTGTTGACACGCCCCTGACCGAGTTGGAGCCTGGGGCGACAGGTTTCATCAGCCGCGTGCGTACTCACGATCACGACAAGCTGCGCTATATCGCTGAACTGGGGTTGGTGCCGGGGAAAGAAATAGCCTTAATTGGATGCGCGCCCTTCCGAGGACCTTTACGCATCCGGATGGATAGGCACGAACAGGTCATTGGTTACGAGCTGGCCTCTTCTCTTTGGATCGAACTCGATGAGTGAAGTATCCCCCCTGAGAGAACCTTCAACTTTCAATCTTCAACCTTTATTGGCCCCTTCTGCTCCCCGATTTCCGTTGTCTTTGCGAGTTTCCACGGTAGCTCGGCACTGTAATTGCGAAAATGTCACACAGGCGTTTGTCCAGCATCCGGCTGCGCAAACGTGGGTCCATCTCCTCCAGGGTATCCGCAGACGTGACCACGGTGGGTAATTCGGCATTGTAGCGATAGTTGAATAACTGGTACAACTTCTCTCGCACCCAAGGAGTCATGGACTGGGTGCCCAGATCGTCCAGGATTAACATCTGGGCAGTTCGCATTTCGTCAAAACGACGGTCGAAGCGCACTGTGCTGCTGGGGTTGAATGTAGCCCGCAGGTGGTCCAATAAGTCGGGGACCATTTCGAAGATGGGCGGAGAACCGAGATCGTTGCGGAAATTTGCAATCGCCGCTGCCAGATGAGTTTTGCCGCAGCCGTACGGCCCGGTGAACACCAGCCAGCCCCGCGGGTTTTCGGCAAATTTTCGCGCTGCCTGGAATCCTTTTTCTAAACTTTTCAAGTCTTCAGGCGGCAAGCCCTCGCTGCGGCGCAGATCGAAGTTTAAGAAGGTCCGGTTATGGAGCAGGGCCAGCGGTGAGGATTTCGGGAATCCCAGGTCCGCGGTGGGTTGGCGATGATCCGGGGCATCGATGTGGATTTCAGTTACTAATTCAGGATCGCGCAATCGGGATTGGATCCGTTCCTCAATGTCATCCAGCTCGAGATTGGTCGTCACCACAACCGGAAAGCGGTTAATATAGCGGAAATTCAGGATTTGAAACAGCTTTTCCCGTGCCCACCCAGTAGCGTTTTGCGTCCCAAAGTCGTCGAGGACGAGCAGCGGTGCCCGGCGGATCTCCTCAAATCTTTCCTCGAAAGTAGCCTCCGGATCGCTGTAGGCAAAACGCAAAGTATCCAAGAGGTCGGGAACGGTGATGAAAAGGGTGGACACTCCCATGCTGACCGTGAAGTTGGCGATCGCTGCCGCTAGGTGGGTCTTTCCGCAGCCATATGGCCCTTGCAGCAGCAGCCAGCCATTCAGATTTTCAGCAAATTGGCGCGCCTGGTTGTAGGCTCGTTCGATTGAATCCGCCTGCATGGCGCCTAAACCGATACGGCCGCGGGGCTCAAAGTTGTCGAAACTCAAGTGGCGTAGTTCGTGCAGGTTGCTCAGCGCATACAGGCGGCGATGTACTTCTCGGCTGACCTGGCCCTGGCGGCAGGTGCATATTTGGACTTTGCCGAAATCGGGATGCCCCAGAGGGACGTCGATGCGTACGTATCCCAAACCGCCGCAGTGAGGGCAGTTCGGCTCTCCGAGCATGTCGGGTGGTGGCGAACTGTTTTCGCCCTCAGTGTTCGATATAGTCTGAGAACTCGCCTTCGACATACTTTCGGCGATCCTTTTCAGTGTCTCGTCTATCTTCTCTACCATGATGTCCTTCTTTTTGCCATCTGTCCAAAATCGCTTCCACGTAATTCCAGCGCCGGACATTGTTATCTACCGCGATTCGGATGGCCTCCTCGATCCAGCTAGCCGGGTAGGTATTTTCGGCATCCCTCAGAGCTTCTGCGATCATCGGAGTGAGTGGGCCAATGTTTTCCTCATATAGCCGGAAGACGTTGGGATGAGCAGGGGTCACCTGGACGGGCGCCATCCGATCGCCTGAAGGCCGCCACTCGCCCTGAGCGATGGCCTCTACCGCCGCACGTCCCTTGGGCGAGTTCAGGAAGTAAAATGACTCTTCCCTGTCCTCCACTATAAGGGTGGCCCTGAGCAGGGCACCGCGCTGCACACATCGATCCAGCGATTCGATTAAATATTCTTCGGCCTCTTGCGGGGTCGCTCCCATGCCCGTCATAAAATCAGGATCTTCAAGGAAGTGAGCCTGCCGCATATAACGGAAGACACCTTCCATCTGCTTCAACCGCCAGAAGGTATATACCGCGACCTTGAGCTCGCCCAAGTGGTTAATCTGGGGTAGTAAATCGCTGAAGAAGAGATCCGGTATAGAGGTGAAGCGGATTTTGCCTTCCTCAAAACCGCGGAATTTTCCCATAAGTTATGATACCTTGGATAGGTCGATATTTCGTGTTGCGGCGTTCTCGAACTTGGCCAGGTTGCTACGGAAGATCAACTCAATGTTCCCGGTAGGGCCATTACGGTGTTTGGCGATCTTGATCACGGCGACGTTCTGTTTCAGGCTGTCGCGATCGTATAAGTCGGGGCGGTGGATGAACATGACCACGTCGGAGTCCTGCTCCAAAGAGCCGGACTCGCGCAAGTCGGAGAGCTGCGGCTCTTTGTCAGCCCGCTGCTCCACGGCCCGTGACAGCTGCGCCGCCGCCAGCAGCGGCACGTTTAATTCCCGCGCCAGCATTTTCAGATTGCGGGAGATGTACGAGACTTCCTGGACCCGGTTCTCAATCCGCATGCCGCCGCTCATCAGCTGCAGGTAATCCACCAGGATCAAGTCCAGGCGGAACTCCATGTGCAGTCGCCGGCATTTAGTGCGCAGCTGCAGCGGGGTCAGGCCGGGGGTGTCGTCCAGGAAGATGCGAGTGTCTCCCAGAACTTCGATGGCGTGGGCGAAGAGTGGCCATTCGTCCTCGTTGAGCTGGCCGGTGCGCAGGCGGTGCGTATCGATGCCCGTCTCCTGGGCGATCAGGCGCTGGACCAGCTGCTCATTGGCCATCTCCAGCGAGAAGATCGCCACGTGCTTCTTGTGGACCTGGGCAGTATATTTCGCCGCCGAGAGCATGAAGGCGGTCTTGCCCGTGCCAGGGCGGCCGGCGATGATCAGGAAGTCGGAAGGCTGCATCCCACCGAGCAACCGGTCCAGGTCAATGAAGCCGCTTGGAACGCCATAAGTATCCTCCCCCCGGCGCATCAACTGGTCAATGCGGTCGTAGTAATCGCTCAACACCTGCTTGATGGGCTGCAGGTCACGCGTCAGCCGGCGCTCGCTGACTCCAAAGATCGCCTTCTCGGCTTCATTCATGACCTCTTCAACCCCGATCTCTTCTTTGTAGGCCAGTTTGGCGATCTCGTTGGCCGCTTCCAACATGCGCCGACGGACCGCCGTCTCTTCGACGATGTGGCCGTAGGCCTCGGCGTGCAGCGAAGTTGGCACATTATTGATCAGCGCTGTCAGGTAGGCCGGCCCTCCTGTCTCGCCTAGCTGGCCCATTTGATCTAGTTCCTCGGAAACCGTCAGGAAGTCAATGGGGACGCGTTGCTCGTGCAGATGGGTGAAGGCCTCCCAGATCCAGCGGTGCCGGTGGATGTAGAAATCCTCGCCGCGCAGAAATTGAGCTACGTCATAATAAGCCTCGGGGTTGATCAGAATGGCACCAATCACGGCTTCCTCGGCCTCGCGGCTGTGGGGCACGATTTGGGGGCCAGGAGAGGTGCTTACTTCGGATTCTCTTAGGTCAGCCATTGCCTGGGTCTGGAATGATTAAGTCAACAATTTCTTAGTTACCTGAGATTAGATGTGAAAAACCGGGGTCGCCGGCCCGGCAGCCTGGCGCACCCCGGCGGATTTGCCAGCGAATTGAGTTAATCCTCCTCTTCGTCATCCTCGAAATTGGAGCCATCATCTTCATTTTCACTATCGTCTTCTTCCTCGGATTCTTCGATTTCCAGACCTTCCAGGAAATCTTCGAATACCGAGAGGCGTTCCGGGCTTTCAACCTCCCCGCCTTCAATTTCGCCTTCTTCTTGCATGTCGGCTTCGGGCACGATCCCTGCCATATCCATCACCGAGCTGGACACCAGGATCGGGACATGTGCTCTGACCGCCAGCGCTAAAGCGTCGGAGGGGCGCGAGTCGATGTTCATGGATTTCCCATCCACTTCGACAACGATGTTCCCGTAAAAGGTATCGTCCCGCAATGCGACCACTTCTACCCGCATAATCTGGGCGTTCATCTCGTTGAAGACGTTTCGGAGCAGATCGTGCGTCAAAGGGCGAGCAACCTCGACTTCTTGCAGTGCAATGGTGATGGATTCGGCTTCGTAGATACCGATCCATATGGGGAGGTACCGCTCGGCGTTCGCCTCCCGCAAGATAACAATCCGCTGCTGTGACATCAGGCTGACACGGATGCTATCGATCACCACTTCAACCATATCGGACATTAGAGGCCTCCAAAAGCAAAGCGACCAGACGAGGTTGACGATTCTCAGTAGCTACTTTATACCATAAGTCATGGGGAGAGCGACTGGATCCGCTGTTCTGTTTGGATTCTGCGTCGGCTGGTCACCGGGCAATGTGCTAAGTGATTGAGTCTTCCGCTCGACTTATTCTAACATGGGCGAGGCTATGGCGCAACGGCACAGCCTCTCTCCGAACAAACTTGACAAAACACTGACAGATTCGATTTTTATCTTGACTTTCCAAATCCGGATTGTTACAATTCTGGTAATTGAAAACTTAATAAGGCAGATAGCGCAAGGGCCAATTTAGTCGCTTGGTCTTTCGTCTCGTAGCCCGGTAGTCGCATCAAAATGGACTGCTTGATTAGGCGACTACAAGACGACAATACAAATAGACTAGATTGGTTGACGAGGTGGAGGTTCCTCACTGCGAAGTGAGGCTAATCCTGTCAAGCCGTCTTTCCAAGGACAGGAGAAAATCGAAAGGTCAGCGGATGCCTCCCGGGACTGCCACGTCCCGTGTTTGCCCCTCCTGAAAACGGTGCCACAAACCGGCGCGGGTAACCCGCCGACAAAAGGCTCCGTCGTGGTCACCAGCGGTCGAACCGTGTGGTGTGGCTATTTGGAGGGGCGCTCCCTTGATCATGTCTTTTTTAGGGCACGCCCGGCGTGCTCTTTTGTTTTTAAGCCCAAAGGATTCGGCCCAGCCTAACCTTGATTGGAGAATGTCATGGTCCCACACAGCCGGTATCACATTCCAGTCCAGCCTGCTCCTGCCCCAGCGGGCGGCTATCCTGCTCAGTTTCACCTGGAGGAGGGCGGTACCTACGTAAAATACGGACACCAGGTGTTCATGGGAAGTTCACAGCGCGGGGACGATTACTGGACCGCGGAGGTCATCACCCAAACCTGGTACCAGGCCGAGACCGGACGCATACCGATTTCCGGGGCGGGTTACGGTGGCAAGTTCGCTGGCGAGGGCTTTGAAGGCATCTGGCTGGATATGAGCGAGATTGTGAGGCCGACGCGCGATGGCATCCACGGCCGGGAAACCATCTCTACCCAGGTGGACCTCGGCGCCGGGTTGATGGCACTCGAATTCGGTCCGCAGGGCGAATTGCGTTCCGTGATGCCACCGGCGCTCAGCTTGCCGGTGCCGGTGCTCTTAGGGCCCTTGCTTATGCCTCTGCCAGGACGCGGGGCGCCGAGATCCCTGGCCTCGGCGGCGGCCCAACTGGGTGTCCTGGGCCTGTTCTATCCGGAGGATCTCGGCGAGGACCTGGCGGCGTACCAGGATTGGCTGGCGCCGCGGGTGTCGGCGCAGACCCTTGAGACGGTCCCGCCCGATTGGCTGCCACGCTATGTGGAAATTGAAGAAGACCAGTTGGATCGAGTCGTGCTGCTCTTTGCGGAGCTGCGCCGCCGTTGGCCTGAGGCTGTCGTAGGTGCGCGTCTACCTCTGTCGTCGCAGGCCCCTGAGCTGGCGGCGCGGTGGGTCCGGGCCGGCGTGCCGGTTATTCACCTGTACGCCGACGATATTGGGCAGGACCTGGATGGCAAAGGATTGCCCGAATCCTTGCGCCAGGTGCACACGCACCTGGTGTCGCTGGCTTTGCGCGACCGGGTTACGCTGGTGGTGAGCGGAGGTATTGCCGCGGCTGAACACGTCGCCAAAGCCATCGCCTGCGGGGCGGACCTGGCGGCCGTGGACTTCATCCTGCAGGTCGCCTGGGGCTGCTCGTTGTGGGCCGACCGGGGGAAGTGTCCCGTCGAGTCCGAGGAGCTGGATCCAGCCTGGGGAGCGCAGCGGGTAGTCAACCTGGTAAACGCCTGGCGTGATCAGCTGCTGGAGGCGCTGGGGGCCATGGGGATGCGCGAGGTGCGCCGGCTGCGCGGTGAGACCGGCCGTACCATCTGGCATAGGGACGAGGAGGCCAGCTTTAAGCGCTCCCTGGGTGGCAGCTTGCCGGCGGGTCGTTACCGTCGCCTGCCGCAGCCCAGCGGTGGAGAAGGGGACTTCCGCTGGCCAACGGCTTTGCTGCTGGCCTCCGCCCAGCAGGCGCGCACCGGCCGGCCTCCCACCGGCGAATTGGAGTACCGGGTGGGCGATTCCGGCGGAGGCTTCGACCGCCTGGCGTTCGCCTTCGAGTTGGATCGCGATCCAGGCCAGATGCCCTCGGCCGATCCAGCCGGTTTTGACTTTCGCCTGCCGCTCAACCGGCGCGAACCCGGGCGACCGGGCCTGACCCTGCCGGTGCCCTGGTATGGGGCGGGCATGTCCTACGGCAGCGTCGGCTTGCCGGTGATGCTGTCGCGGGCGCGCGCCGCCCAGGCCTTGGGCACTTTGACTTCCACCGGGGAAGGTGGCTATCCTGAGGCTCTGGAACCCTATGCCGATCATATCATCACCCAGGTGGCCACCGGATTATTCGGGGTCAGCGAAGCCACCATCCAGCGCGCTCCGGTGGTCGAGATCAAGTACGCCCAGGGGGCCAAGCCGGGCCTGGGTGGGCACCTGCTGGGTAACAAGAACACCGATTCGGTCGCCCGACTGCGGGAAGCCGTTCAGGGCACCTCGCTGTTCTCGCCTTTTCCCTTCCACAGCGTCTATTCAGTCGAAGACCACAAGAAGCACGTGGATTGGCTCAAGCAGGTCAACCCGCGGGCGCTGGTCAGCGTGAAGGTCTCGACGCCCACTGACGTGGACATGGTGGCGGTGGGGTCGTATTACGCCGGAGCGCACATCGTCCACCTTGATGGCGCCTATGGCGGCACCGGAGCGGCGCCGGAGATTGCCAAGAAGAACATCGCCATGCCGATTGAGTACGCCCTGCCCAAGGTGCACCGCTTCCTGGTCGAGGAGGGCATCCGTGACGAGGTCACTTTGATGGCTTCGGGCGGCCTGCGCTCTGCATGGGACGTGGCCAAGGCCATTGCGCTGGGCGCCGATGGGGCCATCCTGGGCACTGCGGAGCTGGTGGCGATCGGCTGCATCCGCATCGCCCAATGCGAGAAAGGCCTGGGCTGCCCCTTTGGCATCACCACCACGGATCCTGAACACGCCAAGAAGATCGACGCCGGTGTGGGTTACCAGCAGATCGTTAATCTGTATACCTCCTGGCTGTGGCAGCTGGCGGGGATCCTGGAGATTCTGGGCTTCACCTCGATCGCCGATCTGCGCGGCAGGAGCGATTTGTTGGTTTATTTAGAGTGAAGCATCTTCCCGGAAGATCTGATCTTCCGGGAAGATTGGGCCGGATAAAGAGCAAGATTCGGGTGGTAAAGTTTTGGGAAGTCCGTATAATTCCAGGTAGAAACAAGATGAGTTTAGTAGAAATAAAACCTGGAGGCAATAAGCATGGAGATGTCAACCGTCGATTACGAGCAGTCATCCCGAGACTACCGGAGAGTTGAGGACGCGATTGTGTATCTGGAAGAGCACTACCGGGAACAACCCGGTTTGGAAGAAATCGCCGGGAGCGTGCATTTGAGCGAATACCATTTTCAACGGCTCTTCACCCGTTGGGTGGGCATCAGTCCCAAGCGCTTCTTGCAGTACCTGACCAAGGAGCATGCCAAGCAGCTGTTGGAAGAGTCAGAAAGCGTGCTGGACACGGCTTATGCCACCGGGCTGTCGGGGCCGAGCCGCCTGCACGATCTGTTTGTTACCTGCGAGGCGGTGACGCCGGGCGATTATAAGAACAGGGGTGAGGATGTGGAGATCTTCTACGGATTTCATCCCTCACCTTTCGGGGAGTGCCTGCTGGCGCTGACTGATAAGGGCATCTGCGACCTTATTTTTGTGGAGGAGGGCGGCCGCGAGAAAGCACTTGCGCAGCTGCAAAAACGTTGGGCCAGGGCGCACCTGCAGGAAGACCCCGAGCGCACCGCTCCAGTCGTGGACCGGATCTTCCGGCGGTTGGAAGGGGACGAATCTGCCCCCATTTCGCTCTACCTGGAAGGCACTAACTTCCAGATCAAGGTTTGGGAAGCCCTGCTACGCATTCCTTCTGGGACGGTGATCTCCTACGAAGATCTCGCCGTTTCGATTGGAATGCCGGGTGCGGCGCGGGCGGTCGGCAACGCCGTGGCGCGTAATCCGCTTCCGGTGGTCATCCCCTGCCACCGGGTGATCCGCAAGATGGGCGATTTCGGTGGCTACCGTTACGGTACTGCCAGAAAGAAGGCCCTGCTTGGTTGGGAAGCGGCCCGGTCTCGGCGCCGGGCGGAGGCGGCTGGATTGACATGAAGAATCCTGTGGGTAATTCACCTTCCTCGGAATCCAAAGGCGCTTCAACGCTGGCAATCTGGGGCGCGCTGATTGCCGTGTACATCACCTGGGGCTCCACCTACCTGGCGATCCGCTTCGCCGTGCAGACCATGCCGCCCTTTTTGATGGCGGCGACCCGCTTTCTGTTCGCTGGGGCGGTCCTGTACGCCTTCCGGCGCATACGCGGCGATCCGGCGCCCACACGGTTGGAGTGGCGCTCGGCGGCCATCATCGGCTTGTTGCTCCTGGCCGGAGCGAACGGGAGCGTGGTTTGGGCCGAGCAGCTGGTCGTATCGGGCATTGCGGCCTTGATGGTGGCTTCGGCCCCCTTGTGGATGGTGCTCATCGACGCCCTGCGGCCGGGTGGGCGCTGGCCGGATGGCAGAGCCATCTTCGGGGTCGTCCTGGGCTTTGGCGGGATCGCTTTGCTGGTTTGGCCGGTAGGGGGCTCAGGACTTCAAGGGGGGGTCAATCCAATAGGAGCCGGCGTGTTGGTCCTGGCCAGTATCCTGTGGGCGGCCGGCTCGCTTTACAACCGGGGAGCCCAGCTGCCGGCTTCTCCGCTGCTGGGCACCGGCATGGAGATGCTCGCTGGAGGCGCCGGCCTGGTGGTGATGGGCAGCGTAAC
>DASQQR010000536.1:0-2340 GCA_035643335.1 Anaerolineales bacterium | reverse complement strand
GGTGTTGAAGGTCCTCCATTCGATTGGGCCCGATTCGATCTCAACCAACGCAATAGCTGTTTTAGTAATTCGTCAAGTTTCATCATTGATCTCCGCTTATTAGACACAACCGGAGGGGAAATTCTTACTCTTGTTCAAAGGCCGATAAGATATCCTCTGGTGTGAGCCCCTCGCGTGCCAGGCGATGCTTTAAGCGCAAGCGCCCATCATGAAGCAACTTATAAAGGGCGTTTCGATTGGTGCCCATTCGCCTGGCCACCTCTTCGATCGGCATGCCTTGCACATTGATCGCCATCATGGCCTGCCGTTGCTTAGCGGTTAATTCCTCCCGAATAACGCGTTGGATACGCATCATAAGATCGGCTCCCTCCACGATTGCCTCGGGGCCGGGTTTGGAATCAGCCATAATCCCTGCAGGTGCGGGGTGTTCCTCATCCTCCACCAGCCCTTCCAGGGAAACATTTTCCCAGCGCTTTCGGCGCAGTTCGGTCAATGCGATGCGGATAGCGATTTTATGCACCCAGGCCGTGAACTGGCCGCGACCTTGGAAGGTGTCCAATCTGTCCAGGACGCGCAGCAGTGTCTCTTGGGCGGTATTCTCTGCGAGGGATTCGAATTCGGGGTCGCCAGGTGACAGGTACTGGGACAGGGCATATGGCAAACCAGCCAAAATGATGGCGTGCAAATCGGCCAGGGCAGCTTCCTGATCCGGACCGGCTTGCCTTAAGGCTGACGTCCATTCTTCGTTGCTACGACTTCTCATTGCAAATTGAATTATAAACGATGCGGGAAGCACAAACATCCCAAGTAGTCGACAAATGCGAAAACTCTCCGGTAAGAAACTTACCGGTAATGAAGTCCTTTAAAGCAGAGGAAGGCCACAGCCACAGCTAACTTCGCACAGGCTTATTAGATGAGATGTGTGATCCGGAAAGGTTGAAGGGATTTTCCAGATCGAGAAATTTGCGAAACAGGAGAAACGACAAACATGTTTAGAGCGATATGGAATGGGGAGGTTTTAGCAGAAAGCGATCAAACCATCGTAGTGGAGGGCAATCATTACTTTCCACCCGATTCGATCAGCAGGAAGTATTTCCAAGAAAGTAATTCACACACAACCTGCCCCTGGAAAGGGCTGGCAAGTTATTATGACATCCAGGTGAACGGAGAAGTAAACAAGAATGCGGCCTGGTACTACCCTGCTCCAAAAGAAGCGGCCAAACGGATTAAGGATTACGTGGCTTTTTGGCATGGCGTAAAAGTTCAGAAAGCTATCGAATAGCAGCCCTCAGCATCCTGCGTCTATGAAAGGAGGCTAAGATTTGCCGACAGAATCGGGGATTCCAGCTATCACGACCCAGCAAATGGCCGAAGTGGATCGCCTGATGATCGAAGATTATGGCATTTGGCTGGTTCAGATGATGGAAAATGCCGGCCGCAGCCTGGCGGATCTGGCGCGCAGGATGTTGGGCGGGGATATGGGCGGTAAACGTGTGGCTGTGTTCTGTGGTGGCGGCAATAATGGTGGAGGCGGCCTGGTGGCTGCTCGTCATCTGCACAATTGGGGCGCCGAAGTACTTTACAAAGTTGTTGCGCGCCCCGACAGGTTGAAGGAAGCTCCCGCACACCAACTGCGGATCCTGGAAGCAATGGGGCTGAAAAATGATGGCGTCATCAACCTGGAGAGAGTTGATCTGGTGATTGATGCCTTAATCGGGTACGGGTTGGCTGGTGATCCCAAGGGGCAAGTGGGCACCTGGATCAAGCGCATCGACGCCTCGAACCGCCCCGTTCTGGCTTTAGACGTGCCCTCCGGACTGGACGCCACGGGTGGCATCCCAGGAAACCCGTGTATACGCGCGACTGCCACGCTGACGCTGGCTCTTCCTAAGATCGGTTTACTCACCCCCGAGGCCCAATCCTACGTGGGCGAGCTATACCTGGCCGACATCAGTGTACCTCCAGAGCTTTACCGGCGACTCGGGATTGAGGTACCAGCAATGTTTAGGAGCGACGCAATTCTGAAAGTATGATCTGGCCAGCAGGGCGGATAATCAAAGAGGCAGATTGTAAGCCTGAAAGATTTGCGGGATAAGCACTTGAACTTCAGGATCAATCGACCCGATCATCCGCTGGAAGCGGGTCAAATTCATGAACTGCAATGGGGGGAATCCCCAGGCAGGAGGTTTTGGCATGGGGCGCAAGGGCCGGGACAAGGGCTGGAACATGTTATCCCAGTGAACCGGGACGAGCAGATTTGGCTGAACGACAGCTAACAGCGATTCATAATAGGCCTTAGAACGGGCAGGGCTGGCCAACAATACATCTGCGCGGACACCG
>DASQQR010000535.1:0-5781 GCA_035643335.1 Anaerolineales bacterium | reverse complement strand
CTGGTCGGATTGGGCCTCCTCCAATCCCACCCTCATGCGGCCATTCTGGCCGACGTGTTGCCAAGGCTTTGGCGATAGATTGTGAAGGTACGAACAGATTAGATTCCCGTAAATTTTGCGCAAAATTATGGTCGGGAGGTTCCAGCGACGAGTTTGCGAACGCTCCCGGCTTTGTCAATTAGCCTGCCAGCAGTTTTTCCATCATCCTGTGGGCTCGATTGATTTCATCCGGATTAACGGTGTGGCCCATGCCGGGATATAGCTGAAACTCAACCTCGGCTTCCAGATTTTGGAGCACCTCTACAGTTTCCAAAAAACGTTGCTGGGGAACGTGCGGATCCACATCGCTGCATCCCAGGAAAACCGGCGTTCTCTGCAAAGAACCTGAAAAGTCCCAGTTTACTCCGGGTGGACCGATCAGACCTCCACTCAGTCCAACGACACCGCCGTATCTTCCAGGGTTGCGGGCCGCATACTCCAAACCCAGACAGCCCCCCTGAGAAAAACCCAGCAGGATGATGCGGTCTGGCGGGATGCCTGCCCCAACAATCTTGTCCAGGAGCGCTGCAACAAAGTCCAGAGCAGATGACAACCAGGGCTCGTTGCTTTCAATGGGGGAGAGAAAGCTGTATGGATACCAGGTGGAATTGACCGCCTGAGGCGCAAGGTATGCGAAAGCGTTTTGATCGAGCTCGTGTGCCAGAGTCAGGATATCCTCTGCGCTGGCACCTCTTCCGTGAAGCATGAGCATGGCGGCGCGGGCATCTTCAAGGGCCCTGCCCGCGGTCCGGATGGGCACATCCCGGTGAAGCCCGCCGGAGCGGTCGAATGGGCTGGCCACGACTACATTACCTCCAGTTCAGGCCAATCCGGAGAAGTCACCGGCTGCAAGGTGCTCTCGATGGCGTCCGGATGGCCCTCGAGCCAGGGTGGAAGCTTCAAAATGAAGGTCATGATATTATCAAGTTTACCCTATATCACTAGTTTCCGCCGGATTCCGGATAAAGCCCTTAAGTGGTGGTCATGTCAAGGGCAAGAAGATGGTGCTATAATTCACGTAGATGCGTAACGCCGGGGGCCGTTTGGGGTTTTCAGTTACGGTAGGATTTCTGTTAGCACGCCAAACCGATGGGACGACAGTTCAACTGTCGCCCAAACAGGCCAGCATCCCAACACTTTGGTGCGCCAATGGATTTCTTAGTAACCTGAGCTGGATGAATCAAATATACTTTTTAGGAGGAAAGTCTATGTCTGAAGAAACGACAGAAGAATTTGTATCTCCAGAAGTCACGAGCGATGACAAACTGTGGGCTGCTCTGGCGTACGTCTTTACACCTTTGGTCCCCATTGTTCTGCTCCTGCTCGAGGATAAAAAGGAGCGCCCATTCATTAAGGCGCACAATATGCAGGCCCTGGTGTGGGGGGTGATCTTCTATATTATTGTGACGGTCACCAGCCCATTTCTGGTTGGCCTGTGCATCTGGCCTGTGGGCGTGATTGTGCAACTGTACTGGGCCTATAAGGCCTACCAGGGTGAGGCGGTCGTAATACCGGTGATAACTGACTTTGTCCGGAATCAAGGCTGGGCATAAATTCCAGGCTCCGGCTCCCGTAACGATAGCCTCCCTGCTCCAACTGGGGAGGCTATTCTGCAAAGAGGGGCAGGCTTTACCTGCCTTATTATGGAGAAAAGATCTATGGAGACGAACTCCCAATTGACCAGCTCCGCGCCCCCGCTTTCTGCCGAAGACGAACGCACCTGGGCAATGTTGGCGCATATCAGCGTGCTGGTCAACCTGGTGACGGGTTTCTTGGGACCGGTGGCGGCGCTGGTTATCTATCTGGTCTACAAAGATCGCTCTCGTTATGTTGCTTACCAATCGATGCAGGCCTTCGTCTTTCAATTGATTTGGTGGGTGGGTGCAGGGGCACTGATTGGGATCATCTGGGCGATTACCGGGCTGCTATCATTGATCCTTATCGGGATCCTGCTGATCCCCTTTTCGATTTTGTTGACGATCGGCCTGGCACTGTTGCCCCTGGGTGCGCTTGTCTATGGGGTCATCGGCGCAGTAGAGTGCAGCCAGGGGAATGATTTTAGATACTGGTATATAGGTGATTGGGTGCGCGGCACACTGGAGCCAATTAAGGCTATTTCAAGTTGACACCAAGAAGTGTAAAAAAAAGCAGCCCCCAGCGGTTTCCAAGGCCCGCTTTTTGAATTGCGAACTCGGGTTCGGATCCCTATGAGCGCACCGAGTCATGATCAAAAACCCCTGGGGGCTCTTCAGGGGTGAGGCGAGGACTTGGGAAATTGGGCAAACCTCAATATTACATTATTCACTTGACTTTCTGAATAATCCTACGTAGAATGTGATCACTAATTAGATGGGAATTGGGGAGAGTCCTGGAAATTTCCAGGCACCGAAGGGGCAAACCCAGCACTGGAGTGCCGAGGTGAAACTCTCAGGTAAAAGGACCCTTTTTTCCCATTGACCTCTGGAAAGTCAGGTGACATTTTGTCCTTTGACACCGACGGGGCAAGTGCCAGGCAATGACATGGCGCGAATCTCTCAGGTCTCCGACAGAGGGCGTACGCTTCCTACGCGTGCGCCTTTTTTGTTTTTGAAACGACGGATTTCTTCTTTCCTGATCCCAACCGCAAGAAGCAAGGGCTCCAGGATGACGAAATACGGACAATCTAATCCCAGAAGGAGGTTTTTTCATGAACATCCCCCCCAATCTAAAGTACACCGAGAATGATGAGTGGATCAGAGTGGAAGGCAATACCGGAACCATCGGCATTACCGATTACGCGCAGGACCAGCTCTCGGACGTGGTGTACGTCGAGGCGATCGCCGAGGAAGGCGAGGAGCTGGAGCAAGGAGATATTTGCGCCACGGTTGAATCCGTAAAGGCCGCCTCCGACGTATACATGCCAGTCAGCGGCAAGATCGTCGCGATCAACGATGATTTGCCTGACACTCCGGAGCTGGTGAACACCGATCCCTATGGTGAAGCCTGGATGGTCCAGGTGGAGCTGAGCGATCCGGATGAGTTGGACAGTCTTTTGGACGCCGAGGCCTACGAAAAGTATTGCGAGGAGAGGCAAGAATAACATGTATTTTCCACATACTGACGCAGATCGGGATGCGATGCTGCAGACCATAGGCGTCGAGCGACTGGAAGATCTCTTCAAAGACGTTCCAGCCCGGCATCGCTTCCCAGATCTAAATCTACCGCCCGCGCTCACGGAGATGGAGGTTTCGGCTGAAATGCAGGACCTGGCGTGGGCTAATGATACCGCCCGGGAGATGGTCTGCTTTCTGGGCGCTGGCGCATACAACCACTATGTTCCCGCGGCCGTCGATTCAATTTTGCGGCGAGGTGAATTCTATACGGCGTACACCCCTTACCAACCAGAAATCTCGCAAGGTACCCTGCAGGCGATTTTCGAGTATCAAAGCATGATCGCGGGACTGACCGGTATGGACGTCAGCAATGCATCTCATTATGATGGTGCCACCGCGGTCGCCGAAGCGGTGAACATGGCGTATCACACCTTCAGAGGCAAACGTCCCCGAGTGATTCTCTCACCCGCAGTCCACCCACATTACCGGGAAACAGTGCGCACTTACACGCGCGGTTCGGATGTGACCCTGCTAGGAGATGAACCGGGCAGCGATCTCAGCGGCGGACCCGAAGCCCTGGAAAACTTGCTGGACGAGAAGACTGCGCTGGTTGTGGTCCAATATCCCGATTTCTTCGGCCGCATCTATGATTTCACCCACTTGGCCAATACCATCCACGAGGCCGGCGCTTTGCTGGCGGTATCGGCAAACCCGCTGGCGTTAGGATTACTCAAGCCGCCAGGAGAATTCGGCGCCGATATCGTTACCGGGGAAGGACAACCCCTAGGAATTCCGCTCTCCTATGGCGGTCCGTATCTGGGGATATTCGCCACGCGTGAGCAATACGTACGAAAGATGGCCGGCCGGTTGGTCGGTGAAACGGTGGATAACCGTGGGCAACGAGCATACGTTCTCACTCTGACAGCCCGTGAACAGCATATCCGCCGGGAGAAAGCCACTTCCAATATCTGTACCAACCAAGGCCTGATGATGTTGGCCTCAACCGTATACTTGAGCCTGGTGGGAAGACACGGTTTACGCCAGGTGGCGGAACTCTGCTATCACAAGGCCCACTACGCGGCCAAGAGCATCGTCAAGTTGCCCGGCCATAGCCTTTGGTCCACGACCCCCTTCTTCAACGAGTTCGTAATCCACTGCCCTGCACCTATCGAGGATATCAACGAGCATCTCATGGAGCACAATATCCTGGGTGGGTACGATCTTGGGCAGGATTACCCCGACCTCGAGAACCATATGCTCATCGCGGTGACCGAAATGAACAGCAAGGACGACATCGATACGCTGGCAGAAGTGCTTGCGGAGGTGAAGCATGGCTGATCACCTGATGTGTGAATTATCGGTTCCTGGCCGGATTGGATTTCGTTTCCCTGAGGTCGACGTACCGCCATCACCGTTACCCGAGCGCTTGACTCGCGATGATCTCCCGCTGCCCGAAATGGCCGAGGTGGATATAGTGCGCTACTTCACACGTTTATCCCAACTCAACTACGGGGTCGACACCGGTTTCTATCCCCTCGGATCTTGCACGATGAAGTACAACCCCAAGATCAACGAGGAAGTTGCCCGCATACCGGGATTCGCGCACTTGCATCCACTGCAACCCATCGAAACCGCTCAGGGCGCCCTAGCTATCATGTACCAATTGCAGGAATGGCTCAAAGAGATCGGGGGATTTGCGGGAGTCAGTCTGCAGCCTGCGGCCGGTGCCCATGGCGAGCTGACAGGCGTGTTGATCATCCGGGCTTACCACCGCTACCGGGAGGATTATAGACGCACAAAGATCTTAATCCCAGATTCGGCCCACGGCACCAATCCGGCTACATCAGCGATGAGCGGGATGGAGGTCGTGCAATTGAAATCCGATGAACGCGGCAATGTCGACCTGGAAGCGCTGAAAGCCGAGTGCGATGATACCTTAGCGGGATTGATGCTCACCAACCCCAATACGTTGGGATTGTTCGACGAAAACACCGAGGAAGTCATCCACCTGGTGCACGAGGCGGGCGGGCTGGTCTACGGGGACGGCGCGAATATGAACGCGTTGCTAGGAATCAGCCGGCCCGGAGATCTGGGTTTCGATGTGCTGCACTACAACCTGCACAAGACTTTCTCTACACCCCACGGTGGAGGAGGTCCCGGTTCAGGACCGATTGGGGTAGCAGAACGCCTGGTCGACTTCCTTCCAGAGCCCATCATCGGAATCGTCGAGGAAGGCGACGAGGAGATTCCGCCGCTTTACGGCTTCATCAGGCCGGCTACAACGATCGGCCGGGTGAAAGCCTTCCACGGTCACTTTGGCATGATCCTGCGGGCCTATACCTATATCCGGGTGCACGGTCCAGAAGGATTGCGCAAGGTCTCCGAGTACGCGGTTTTGAACGCCAATTACCTGCGCGTCAGGCTGCACGATACTTATCATGTGCCTTACGACCGGGTCTGCATGCACGAATTCGTCATGGAAGGGCAATGGCATGATGTACCGGATGTCCACGCGCTGGACATCTCCAAACGGTTGATGGATTTTGGCTTCCACCCACCCACCAACTACTTCCCGCTGATCGTGCACGAGGCCCTGATGATCGAACCGACCGAAACGGAGAGCAAGGAGACGCTGGACGCTTTCGCGGAC
>DASQQR010000534.1:0-12333 GCA_035643335.1 Anaerolineales bacterium | reverse complement strand
CTTAGTATCCTTCGTTGCTTGAGGATGTTCCTGCAATTTGATGATGTCCTGTGCAGTGATCAGACCAACCACGCGATTGTCTGCATCTACCAAGGGCAATTTTTCAATGCGGTGGGCATGCAAGGTCAGCCGGGCGGAGACGAGTGATTCGTCAGCGGAGGCGGTGATGAGCCGGTCGCTCGGCGTCATCACTGACGAGATTGGCGCCGAATCATCCGGGGCCAGGAGTATATCTCGCGCTGTGAGCATCCCCACCAGGCGGCCGTCCTCGTCGGTCACCACCAATCCCCCGATGTTGGTTTCCCCCATTTTGATTTTGGCCTCTTTCAGGGTTGACTGGGACTGGATGGTAATCGGGTTCTCAACAACAAAACTCTCTGCCCGTTTGACCCGGCGTACCAGGCCCGCCTGGCGTTCGATGGACATAAACCGGTGGACGATGCCGATTCCACCCGCCTGCGCCGTGGCAATAGCCATTTCTGCTTCAGTAACCGTGTCCATATTCGCACTGATGATCGGAATCGCCAGCCGTATCCCCGGCACCAGCCAGGTAGAAGTGTCAACGGCTGAGCGACTGCGGATGGCTGAGTGCTTAGGGACGAGCAAAACGTCGTCAAAGGTTAGGCCAATTGTCGGTCTCAGTTTCATATCTACCTCCACGTAATCGGTATCCCCAGTAATGCCGAGCTTATACTGGTGCCGTGTTTCCGGCCATGCCAACGCAACATGCTTTCGTTTTTATTGTACAATATTCCAATGCCAATTTCCACGCGTTTATCTCGAGATTTCTTCAACCGGTCAACTCTGCAAGTTGCACGTGACTTGCTCGGAGCACGCCTCGTCAGGGTCGAAAATGGAAAGCGCATCTCTGGAATTATTGTGGAAACGGAGGCCTATCGCGGAGAAGAAGATCAGGGTTGTCACGCACGCGCGGGCCGGACCGCTCGCACGGAAGTCATGTATGGACAACCGGGTCATGCTTACGTATACTTCACCTATGGCATGCATTGGATGCTGAATTTCGTTGCTGAAGTAAGGGGATTTCCAGCAGCGGTCTTGATCCGTGCTGTCATCCCAACCGAGGGACTGGCGACAATTGAAGAACGTCGGGGCGGGCAGCCGCCCAGCCATTGGACAGATGGACCGGCGAAAATCTGCCAGGCTTTTGGGATTGACAAGGAATTACACGGTGCAGACTTATGTGCCAGCGATTCGGAACTCTTTGTTGAAAAGGGAGTTTCTTTGACGGATAGCGGCGTCACCACTGGACCTCGGGTGGGTTTAAATAGTGTGCCGGAACCGTGGAAAAGCATCCCCTGGCGGTTCTGTGCTGACGTAACGGCCGAAGTCCTCGACACCGCAATTCAAAGGTGTGACGGATAAAAAAACTAAGCTGGTTCTCCCTTTGAAACGGGAGAAAAACTGCATTCCACAGAAAGCAGAAAACCATCAACTTTTGTTTTGGAGGAACCGATGAGCCTATTGAAAGATAAAACCGCCTTGATCTTTGGCGTGGCGAACGAACGCTCGATCGCGTGGGGAATCACGAGAGCATTTCACGATCAAGGAGCTGCGATTGGTTTGAGCTACGCCAGCGAAGTTTTGGAGCGGCGGGTTACGCCATTGGCACAATCCATTGGCGTCTCCTTCTTGGAAATTTGCGATGTTTCCAAAGATGAGGATATCCAACGCGTGGCCGATCGGGCAGCCGGGTCTTTCGGCCAGATTGATATACTGGTGCACGCTATCGGTTTTGCCAATCGTGATGAACTCTCCGGCCCGTACTACAATACCAGCCGTGAAGGCTTTCATCTGGCGATGGATATCAGCGTATATTCTTTCACCGCGCTGGCTAAGGCTTTCCAGCCCCTGCTGCGGCCGGGTGGAGCACTACTGACATTGACCCACTATGGTTCCGAAAAAGTGATGCCGAATTATAATGTGATGGGGATTGCCAAGGCGGCCTTAGAAGCCTCGGTGCGTTACCTGGCTCACGATTTCGGCCCCCAAGGCGTGCGCGTCAACGCGATCTCTGCCGGACCAATAAGAACGTTAGCAGCTGCCGGAGTTTCTGGTTTCAAATCCATGTATCGCCAGTTCGCGGACATCGCTCCTCTCCGGCAGAACATAACCACTGAAGATGTGGGAGGCGCCGCGGTCTTTCTATGCTCCGATATGGGTTCCAAAATCACTGGCGAAGTGCTCTACGTTGACTCGGGTTACAATATCCTGGGTGTACCGGAAGCAGCCGAATAAGCGTTCCCAGAGAGACGAGACAGCCCCAGGCTATTATGTTTCGAAGAAGCAGTGAACCCCAGGCGATTTCAGGTCCAACAGTGCCCACTGAACGGGTCACCTCGGTCCTCAGCTCAGGAATCAGTTGGAAAGGGCAGATCAGCGGAAGTGGCGGCGTTCGCATTGAGGGGTCTTTTGAGGGAGACATTGCGTTGCGTGGCCTGCTCGTAGTTGGCGAGACTGGACGGGTGACCTGCCAGCAACTGCGAGCCAACGTCGTGGTGGTGGCTGGTGCGGTAAAAGGGGATATCACAGCCGAAAAAGTTGACATCCGCAGCACCGGAAGGGTGTGGGGAAATGTGGTGACAGCCGCTTTTGCAACGGAGGAAGGGGCTTTCTTGCGGGGTCAAATCCGGATGGAAGAACAGGTGGATATTGAGGTATCGGGCTCTCTGGAGGCGGGAGAAGTCGCTCAGGAAACCGTGTCAAAGAATGAACAATAGAGTATTGAATTCACCCGGTTGTTTTCCTGCAAGTTGAGTCTGGTAGCCCAAGTACGAATCCTGTTCCTCACCGTCATCGCTGCGCTCCCGATCCTCATTCTCATCACCACTGTGGTCGCCATCACCGCCACCACTATGGTCGTCGCCGTTATCGCCATTATCTCCTGTGTCATCATCACCACCACTATTATCAGTTGAGTGATCGTCGTTCTTGTCGTGGTCATCGCCACTGTCGCCGCTGGATTCGGCTTCGGTCCCGTCTTCTCCGCCGGAGTTATCCTCGATTCCCTGGCGTTCGCCCTCATCGTCTTCGGCCTTGAATTCCTCTAGCTGGTCGTCGTTCTCGTTCAGGTTTTGCTGGAAAGATGAATCGAATTCAATCTCGCGGGCCATTAGCGAGCCATCGACGCCAAGGAGAGCATGAACGCGAACATGATCGCCTACAGAGACGCGGTCTTTGATTTCTGTAGCCGCGCTGATGGTTACTTGCTGGCCATCGATTGTCCACGTGTCCCCGGAGATTGACTCTACCACGCCTGTAATTTCAATCAGTTTGGGCTCCTGCGTTGTGGCCGAGCTGGGGGCTTCGGTCTTCTGGGGGACACCAGTTGCGACCAGCTCCGGCTGGAGCAAACGCAGAATAGCAAGCGCCTGCAAACTGCCATCCGTTTGCACTTCCACCAGCGCGATCACCTGGTCATCGATACGAGCGGCCGGGTCTATTTGAGAATCGCGCTGTACCTCCAGAGATATACCCGAGATGACCCACATGTCCGAGCCGATCGAATCCACTTTGCCAACCAACTGGTATGAATGCAGGGCGATCCGAGAGGCTATTACCTCCCCACTGGCCTGGGTCTTTCCAGTAACCTCAACCACTCGAGTCGTTTCGATTTCGCCGATCAGCTGCGTGTCCGGTGTCACGCTGACTGGAATGCCTTCGATGATCCAGCGGTCTGGGGTCCGCTCGTCCAGGAGCCCCTCGAACGTGACCTGGGTGATCCTACCTATACTGAGCAGTTCCATGACCTCGTCCACTCGCTGTCGTTCATATTTCACTTCCATTGCCCGTCTCGCCTCAGGGTTGGAGGCAATCTGGATTCGGAAATTTTCCGCACTCCTCTTGACCGGATAAAACGGATCTCCAGGCAATGCCCGTGCAGTTTCCGTAACGCCTCTCCAGCTCATAAAAAATACTAGCGCCAATGCAAAAGCCACCATCGCCATAGCCCAGCGTGGGACTCTTCCAAAAATGATTCGTTTGGGTTTATGTTGGGCACGTAATTGGGATGCTTTTCCGAGAACGCGGGCGCGGGAACGCTGGAAAGCCGCATCGGGAACATGATCATCCGAGATGGATTTGGCGGCTTGAGCCGACTCGAGCAACGGGCGCAGCTCGGCTTCGAGATCTGGATAGCGTTCCAGGCATGCCTCGAGACTGTCCCCATTTTCCATGGCCACCAGGCAAGATTCAAAGGCCTCGTAACATTCTTTCATAACAGTTCCTTTCCAAAACCTCGCCTCAAGGCTACGATTGCCCGGTATTGGAGGGCCTTAATTGCGTTGACATTTTTATCCATTAGAGTGGCTGTCTCCTCCAGTGAGTAGCCGCCCCCAAAACGGAGAGCGATGACCTGTTGCTGCTCGAAGGTTAAGGCTGTCAAGGCATTATGGATGAGTTGGTTTCGATCCGATTGCTCAAGATGTTGGGCTGGGCTGGGTCCATCCGCATATAATTCCAGGTCCTCGTGAAGGGTCTCGGTTGGATGGGCATAAGCGTGGCGCAGGTGATCGTTGATCAGGTTGGATGTCGTGCTCATCAACCAACCATGCAAATTGGTGTGTGGTCCCCTCCCGGCATTAACGGACTCCAATAAGCGCGTGAAGGCTTCGCCAGCGATATCCTCGGCCAGGGTCTCATCACCCAAACGATACCGGGCGTAGCGGAAGACTTCCGGAAAGTAGCGATTATGAATGGATGAGATGACTTCAGAGTTCAGGTCGCGCAAGCCATCCAATTCCGATTTCGAGTCGCTCATGTATTGAGCGTATTGACGCCTTTCATCTTCACTAATTTCATGGTCCCAGCAAGCAGTTAGGTGAGCGAACATCGGTTTTCCACGCACGTGGTTTAGAGTTAGCCTCAACTCTAATAAATAGTCGGGAAAACCGTGAAAAAGTTACGGGCAACCTATATCCCTTTTCTCCTTCTTCCGATCGGTCGGTAGGATGACATTGTACACAAATTTGGAAATTTCTGGAGTCGTTATTCAGATCCGTGGGACTGGCCAGGCAGCGAATGACTTGCGTTAGCGCAACAGTGTGGCGTAGTATATCGCCGCGCCAATATGGATGAAAGCGGCGGTAAAGAGGGCCATTCCAATGGGGATGTGAAATGCGTGCCATAGTGCTAACATCCGGCGAGCTTGCGCTACCGAACGAACCTGGCGATGAAGCGCTCGCCGCCGGAGAACCAGTCTTTCTAGTTGGGTAGCTTGAGCACGAGTCTTTGGATGCATCCGTTGTTTCGTAAACCACCACTGTACGCGTTGCCTGATTTCACTAAAGGGCCCCCCAAGGATCAGTAAAGTCTGGTTGTTCTGGAATTCAGGTGAGGTGGAAAGCCGCTGGGCCAAGGATGGCGCCAGATCAGGTCGTCCCGCCCAGCCAGTCTGTAGTTCGCTTTCAATCGCCCGGATTTGCTTTTCCAATTCAAAAGCTTCCATCGCGATCCCATCTGCGGTTCTGGGGATGGCGGTGTAAATGTAGCGGCCAACAAAGCCACTGGCGACGACGATCCCGGTTATCAGCATCACGATGCCTGCCAGGCCGTTGAACTTCCAGGAAGTGTGCAGCAGAACCAGGTAGGGCCCGACCAGACCGGTGAAGATGTGGAACTGCAGCCAGGATGCCATACGTCCCCACCGCGCCCTGCGGCTGCGTTTCCTTAAGGTATATAAGGTCTCGGTCATCAACATCAGCACGAAGCCCAGGATGCCCAGGGAATGGCCGAAGAATTCGCTGGCAGCCGGAACTCCTCCCAGCATAATCACTGTAAACAAATAGAAGATCGTTATCAGGAGGATGGCGGTGAAAGCCAGCCAGAGTTCACGGTTGCTTTGTTGCATAGTTCTCACCTTCGATCCAAAAACTTGCAATCAAATCGGCGACCGGCGCATTTGGCTTGAGCAATTGGTCACGGATTGGGGTGATATCAATCTGTTCCTTGACCAGGTGATGGACTGCCCTTGACAAAGTTTGGTCACCCATCAGGAGGCCCCCAATGAGAGTTTTTCTCCCAACCAGAAGGCGCAGACGATTGATCTCGAAGTTGTCCTGGGCCGTAATCGCGTCGGGCAATTGCCGCCAAATTTCACTATCACCGCGCGCGATCCCGATCAGGTCATCGTCAACGCCGCGTCCCACGGTGCCTACAATCGTGGTAGTCAGTCCTGCAAGGCGCGTAACGTTGAAAGCCATTGCCTTGCGATAAACGCTGTTGTGGCCAGCCATGTTTAGACCGGCCACATGCCCCTGGTCTCGGGCTGGTCCCCACAAGCTGTCCAGGACGTACTTGCCCGTGAATGGGTCGTAGACCTGGGCAACATCTCCGGCAGCAAAGATGTCTGCATTACTAGTTTGTAGGCACGCATTGACCAGGATGCCGCGATCGATCTTCAAGCCTGCACCTTCGGCCAGTTCCTTGCGAGGTCGAATGCCAATCGCAACGGCGACGATCTCGCATTTGATCGAGCGATCGTCCGTTGTGCGTACACCCTTCACCCGGCCGTTTTTTCCGATGATTTCTGCCAGCTCAGTATGGTAGTGTACATGCACGCCCTCTTCCCTCAGGCGCTGCTCCACAATGCGCGATTCGATCTCATCTAACACGTTGCTCCAATACCGGTCCCGGCGCAAGAAGTAGTGCGTTTTTACCCCGCGCGCCCGCAGACCCTCCACGATTTCGAGGGCGGTGATACCCCCTCCCACCACCACCGCAGACCGGGCTCTTCGGGCACTTTTTAATATCCGGCGGGCATCATTCAAATCGTCGAGTTTCAGCACTCCTTCCATCTCTCCTCCGGGGACCGTTATGCGAGCCGCGCGTGCACCAGTTGCGATCAACAGGCGATCGTATGGGATCAATGTCCCATCATGCAGCTCCACCTGGTGTTCCCCTCGAAATATCCGGGTAACCCGTGCATGCAGCGGTTGTAGATTAAGCCGCTGGAAATCCTGCAGTTCCCAAGGGTAGAGTTGTCCTTCATCGATTTCGCCTGTCAAGTAGTAGGCCAGCCCCGGCCGGGAGTAGTAACCGTATTTCTCATCCCCAATGAGAAGAATATCTGCGGAGGGGAATTGTTGGCGAATGGCTTCTGCAGCCGATATCGCGGCTACGCCACTGCCGATCATCACATAACGACGCATCTAAGCCTCAGTCAGGCGGAGCTTCTCCGGATCGAACAGACTCGTGCGCTCAAAACGCAGCACACCGCGGGGACATCGGGCAACGCATTCGCCGCAGGTCAGGCAACGGCTGTCCTTAACTGGGGTACCCATCCATGCATGGCGACGTATCTCGATGCCGATCGGACAGGAATAGGAACACACCCCGCACTGTACGCACCGGGTTGCCTCGGGAACTATGTAGCCCTGCACCAAAGCCTGGCGCCGGGACGATTCGTGCTTGAGAAGTCTACGCAGGTTCATGGATATTTTCGCTCATTTTCAATCTCCTCCTCCTTCCCCTTCTCTACCGTTGGGATGGCAGTCAACGCAGCGGGTCGAGATGTTGGAAATGCCTTCTTCTGAATGTTTCTGTTCCATCTTTTGCTGGTCATGACAGGTATAACAGGTCCAGTCTGCGCCTCCCGAAGGATGGCACTTAGAACAATCTCCATTTGCATTTGCATGATTCATTGGGAAGGAGTGACTTAAGCTGGCGTCATTCCAGGAACTGGTGTTATGGCATTGGGAGCACTGTCCGGAGAAGTGGTTGGCCGGTCTATCGCTGCTGTGGCAGGACTGGCAATCGGTAGCGCCGGCTGCCTGGTGGTTAAAAGTTGCATCCCGCCAATTGGACGTGTTGTGGCACTGAGAACACTGTCCCGAGGGGTGGTTGTCAGGCCTATCTTTGTTGTGGCAGGATAGGCAGTCCGTGGCCCCAGCTGCCTGGTGATCGAAGGTCGCATCGCTCCAATCGGAGGTGTTGTGACACTGGGAGCACTGTCCTGAGGAGTGGTTAGCAGGCTTGTCCTTGGTATGACAATCCAGGCAGTCTGTTGCCCCAACGGCTTGATGGTTGAAAGTCCCTTCTTGCCATGATGAGGTGTTGTGGCATTGAGAACATTGTCCTGAGAAGTGGTTGGCAGGTTTGTCCTTGCTGTGGCACGTCTGGCAATCTGTAGCCCCGGCCGCCTTATGGTTAAAAATCGCGTTTCGCCAATTTGACGTGTTGTGGCACTGAGAGCATTGTCCGGAGAAATGGTTGGCAGGTTTGTCCTTGACATGGCAGTCAAGGCAGTCTGTCGCCCCAGCCGCCTGGTGGTTGAAGACCGCATTTTGCCATGTAGATGTACTATGGCATTGGGAACACTGTCCCGTAAAGTGATTATCTGGCTTGTCCCTGAGGTGACAGGATTGACAGTCCTTAGTTCCAGCCAGGGTGTGATCGAAATGCACGTCACTCCAAGAGACTGAAGTATGGCAGGCCGCGCAGTCTCCAGAAAAGTGATTTGCCGGTGTCTCAACGGCATGACAGGCCTCGCATTGGCTTGGAGTGCCGGCGTATCTGCCGTTGGCATGGCAAGCGCTGCAATCCAAAGAGGCGTGCTGCCCGGTAAGCGGAGAGAATGCGTGCCTGGCACCCGCGCTTCCTGGCAAGAAGGCCACGATGCGCGGGTCAATTGTTGAGCCCTCAATGCCGGCGGAACCCCCCGATGATTGGCTGGAAATCATTGGAAGCGAGAGCACGTATGCGGCCGTGGGCCTGGACAAACCTTGGCTCGCCTCGCTGTCTCCAGCTAATTTCACCAGGGTACTTACTTTGGCTTGAAGGGCCGCAAAAACATCCTGATTTCCTTCAGGCGAGTTGGTTAAAGACAATAGAGCTGATTCTATTCTTTGGGCCAAATCTCCAAGGTGGCTATAAAGAACATCAGCGTCTTCGGGCGGACTCGCCATAACTGCCTCGGAGGCCTGATCCAGGGCCTTGCTCAGTGAAGTTATCGCCGCCGACTCGTGCTTCCCGCCGCCCAAGGCGACCAAATCTCTGGTTCTGCGATCGGCCAGTTCCAGGTAATATAAGGCGCGAGCTGTTGGGCTCCTGGTAAGTCTTGCACGGGTTTGCTCTGCGTAATTCTGGATAGAGAAAAACAAACTTCCAGGCCGGAGAGGACCCGCAGCAGCCAGCGCGAGACCTGAGGCTGATGCCAGAATCCCCAGTACCAGCACGGTCAGGACCGCAAATATTAGAAATCGACGCATTTGATCCTCCTCACCAAATATCCTCCAGCTTCTGAGTTGATCGCGGGTTTATTTGTCTGGCTGAGATTCCGCGACGAGTCCATTTGGATGGCAATCAAAGCATTTGGGTATCTCCTTGGGGGAGATGCCCGCCTGCGCATGACTTTCCCGGATGCCCTCAGGTTCGTGGTCATGACAGCCGTAGCAGGTAAATTCCGTGTATGCTTGAGCGTGGCAGACCTGGCAATCCTGTTCACCCTGCTCGCCATGGTCAAGGGGGAAGGGATGAACTCTCAGATTGGCAGGTGTCCAGGCCTCAGCCGAGTGGCAATATTCACACTTTAAACCGAAGGAACCGGCGTGAATCTCGGGTTCCGCATGGCATTGGCTGCATTCTGTGGGTGTATCCTTAAAAACCTTATTTCCTGCATTATCCTCGTGGCAGTCTTGGCAATCAATCTCGGCATGGCGCCCTTCCAGCAGGAAAACGTTGTTGTGATCGAAGTCACTCATTCGATCCAGCCCATCATGGCAGTCCATACAGTTCTCCCCAAATCGGGCTTGGTGTTCATTCATGAAATCGGCGTCATGGGACGCGTGACAGGACGTGCAGGTTTTCGGGTCAAAGGTATCAGGGTCATTTTGGTGACAATCCTGGCAGCTCAATCCTCGTTCTTCATAATCCTGGGAGTGACGCACCAGGCTGAAGCGGGCCTGGACATCGTGGCTAAAGGATTTTCCATCGAGAAGGGCGGGCGTCCAATTTTCAGTTGAATGGCATTTCTTGCAATTCTTGTTAAACAGGTCGAGATGGATGTTTGGGTCCGAGTGGCACGCGGTGCACTCTATTGAGGTTTCCTCAAAGTGCTCATCCAGGTGGCATTCTACGCATCGTGTCGCTAAATGCTTTCCTTCTAAGGGAAATGAGGTGGTGCCGTGATCAAAGCTCGCCATTTGGTCTGCACCATCATGGCATGCCAGGCATTGGGAGCCGTAGTCGCGCCGATGAATTTCAGTGAAGGTTGCATCGTGGTCTTCATGACAATCTGTGCAGACCTGATCGGAAACAGCGTAATCCTGGCCCGTAGGATGGCAAGCCGCACATTTCATTGGTGAAGAGTCAAAGTCGATCTGGTGCCAGATCAGGTTGAATCCGGAGATGGTATGATCGAACCTGTCCAGTGCCCCTCGCAACATGTCGAAGCCTCTTCCCTGGTGATCCGAATGGCAGGCTGCACATTGGAGCGGGTTATCCAAGGTGGCGTGCAAACCGGTTTTCGTATCGAGCTGATCAGCGATATCAGTATGGCAGTTCATACACAAATCGGCTTGTAATGATTCGAAGGGTTGGTGGCAGAGTTGACATTCCTTCTCGAAGTCTGCGTGAGAGCCAAACCCCTGTAGATTTACACCAGGATGGTTTTTATCGCTCAAGTCCCCAGGACTGAAAGCCATGCCACCGCGGTACCAAATGAAACCTCCTAAGAAAGATAGCAAAACAATAGAGAATATGAGACTTAACGGGGAGAGAAATGGCTTTTTTCTCCTCATATTTTGTACGTCGAGATGAGTAACCGAAAAGTTACGGCTGAATTAAAAAAATAGGAGATGAGTACTATCGGAATTAACTTGCGCTTGGCGAGTTAAACTGGTACGAATTTCCTATTGGTTTTGGAGAAATTAAGCTGCAAAAAATTAACAAATTGGCTATACTATTAAGGTTTCATAAAGAAGCAAGTTAGTCATTGTAGATTGCTTGAGGAGGATTAGCCCGTGGCCCGCATTCTGGTTGTCGATGATGAACCTCTGATCACTGAGTCCTTAACCTACAGCCTGAAATTGGAAGGGTTCGAGGTGGAATCGGTCGGAGATGGCACCAAAGTTTTGGATGTTGTCGAAGAGTTCCAACCTGATGTCGTTGTGTTGGACATTATGCTGCCCGGCATGAGCGGCCTGGAAGTTTGTCGCCGTCTTCGAGCGCGCAGTGCCATCCCGGTGATCATGCTTACTGCCCGCAGTGAAGAGATTGATCGGGTTATCGGTCTGGAGGGGGGTGCTGATGATTACCTGGTGAAGCCATTTTCTTTCCGTGAACTATTGGCCCGCATCCGCGCCATTTTACGCCGGGTGGAATTGGACCACCAAACCCTCCAAGAGAAATCCATCACCGTTGGAGAATTAACGTTGGATCCGCTCTCTCGGCGAGCTCACAAAGACTCGCAAGAGATTGAACTCTCGGCCCGGGAATTTGATCTCCTGGCTACCCTTATGAGGCACGCTGGACAGGCTCTCAGCCGGGAGGAGCTGCACGACAAGGTTTGGGGCAAGGAATGGGTGGGCGATCCTCGTACTCTGGCTGTACACATCCGCTGGCTACGCCTGAAAGTAGAAGATGACCCCGCCTCGCCGCGCTACATTCAAACTGTCCGCGGTTTTGGTTACCGTTTTGCCGGGCCGGAGGAGCTTTCCTAAAGCCTATTGGGGGTAGTGTTGAGCACGAGCCCGCCAAAATCGAAAATCTATCTCCCTTTTAGTCTGCATACGCGCCTGATCCTCTCCCACGTCCTGGTGGCCCTCGTGAGTGTAGTTTTGGTTTCAGTCTTTGCCCGGGAAGCCATCTTCAGGGCTGCCCGGGAGGATGCCGAACATCTTATGGAAGACCTGGCGTTCTCCGCCAGTAAAGCGCTCGAAGATCCGATGAGCCGATACGTGGCTGGCGAAATGTCATTGGATGGCCTCAATGAGACGGCTGCGCGTTTAGTGGGCGACCGGCATAATATCGAGTACGCTCTTTACCTGTCAGATGGCTCTTTCCTATTGGATAGCGATGCGGGAGTTAATGAGCAATCGGCCCCAGCTTCCCCCGAGATGCTCCTGGCTTTGAAAAGTGAGCTGGGGGAAAGCGACTCAATCCGCCTGGATGAACGCGGAGTCGAAATGATTTATGTCGCCTTCCGCATTGGTCACAACCAAAACACTTATGGTGTGCTGGGTCTAAGGACACCCCTCGAACCTGCGTTGGATCCGGCCCGGCGCTATTTCCTCCGGTTGCTGTTCGCTGCATTACTGGTGATCGTTGCTGTCGGGGCAGTTGGTGGATTGCTGGCTCACAGTTTGTCAAGCCCGATCG
>DASQQR010000533.1:0-2181 GCA_035643335.1 Anaerolineales bacterium | reverse complement strand
TGCGGAAAACAGCCCGACCCAGATGTTGGTGACGCTTCCGACCAGCGCACCAACCATGGCCCCGCTCAGCATCATGCCCTCAATGGCGATGTTGACCACTCCGGAGCGCTCACAAAGTACCCCCGAAAACGCCCCTAACGTGATCGGCACGGCTGCCAATAAGGTGCTGCGCAGTAAACCGGCCAGGTTTAGGGATTTGCCAGCCGTGGCCCAGGTCAGGAAGGCGAAGATGAAACATCCGGCCACCAGCGCCAGGACGAGCTCGGTGCGTTTGCCGAAACCGCGGGCCAACTGGTAGGCGCCCAGGAGGGCGCTAAGCCCGGTGGTCACGTAGATAGCAATCAAAGCCGGGAATTGCCAATCGGGAAGCGGTGTTCCAATGCCGCCAGGGCTCAATTTGAACGTGGTCGTAATTCCGGGCTCAATCTGGCGGCCGAATAACAGCCAGATGGCCAACGCGATGGCCAGGAAAACGACGCCCATCACCCGCTGCCGGGTTGGAGCGGTATAGACTCTGGTTGATTCCAACGCCTTTGATGTCGTGGCCATGGGCTAGTCTCCCCCTCCCCAGCCGCGCACGAACACGCCTTCTTCCAGGCGCTCAGGAGCGCGTATGCGGTAGATCGTCCGGATGATGGCCGGAGCGGCGATGAAGGCCAGGATCAAGGCCTGCATCACAGAAATGATGTCGATCGGTATGCCTGCAGCGACCTGCATCTGGGTAGCGCCGTTGCGCAATGTCCCGAATAGCAGCGCGGCCAGGATCACGCCGAGAGGGTGGCTCTTTCCCAGGAGGGCCAAAGCAATACTATCAAAACCATAGCCGGACGAAAATGCCAGGGCCAGGTTATGGTTGACGCCCAGCACTTCGTTGGTTCCGGCCAGACCAGCCAGCGCACCGGAGAGCGACATGGCGATCATGGTGACGGCTGAGATGCTCATGCCTGAATAACGGGCCGCATTGGGGTTGGCGCCAACAGTGCGCAAATCAAAGCCCCATTTGGTCCTGAAAAGCAACCAGTAAACCAGCCATGCTACTCCCAGGGCGATAAAGAAACCCAGGTGAAAGCGGATGGGTTCTCCGAAAAAGCGGGGCAGCTCGGCACTTTTCTGGATAAACGGGCTTACCGGGTTGAAGGAATCGGGCCTCTTCATCGGCCCTCTGAGCAGATAATCGCTCAAAAGGAAGGCAACGTAGTTCATCATAATGGTGTTGATGACTTCGTGGCCGCCCGTTTTGGCTTTCAAGAATCCGGGGATGAACCCCCAGGCCGCGCCGCCCAAGGCGCCGATCAGCAAGGCCAGTGGAATGTGAATGATGGCCGGCAGGCCAGTGATGGCGTAGCCAGCGACTGCGCCGGTGATGGCACCAACGAACAACTGGCCCTCGGCACCGATATTGAACAGGCCGGCCCGAAATCCCAAGGCGACCGCCAGCCCGGCAAACATGTAGGGCACGGACTGGGTTAAGCTGCCAAAGAATGGGTTCAGTTCCCGGCGTATGGCCACGTCGTTTCCGCCGCGCAAGGCAGCAACGATCCTGGCGGGATTGCCGATTGAGCCATGAAACAGGGCAACGTAAGCGTCCCAGGCGGCTTTTGCACCCACCTGGATGGCCACGAGGGGAGATTGGCTCCAGGCGGCGTAAAATTGCTCGGATGTCAAGGCCACAATGACTCCGCCGAGGAGCAGCCCAGTAAAAACGGCCAAGATAGGGACCAGGAGAGAGACCCCAATGGTCTCCTCCAAGAATATTTGAAGGAAGTTCCTTTTCTTTTGGGATTTTTCTTGTTGCGTGGTTTCAGACATGGTTGGCTACTCTAGGGCTTAATGTCTTGATCAACCTGAGGTTGCTGGCGCTCTTCATCGGGAGCACTTCCATCCCCTGATGGTTCAATGACGTCGGTTTCGAACTCAGGTTGTCCGAATCCTGGGCGAGGGGTTTCAACTAAGATGCCCTCGGCTTCCTCGGTGATACCGGCGTCTTCGCGGCTGCCCCCAGCCATCAGCAGGCCGATTTGCTCTTTGGTCACCTGGCCGGCCTTGAGGATATCCACGATTTTGCCCCGGTACATGACTGCGATGCGGTCAGATAGCTGCATGATCTCATCCAACTCGGTAGAGACGAGCAGGACGGCGACGCCGTCGTCACGTTTTTTGATCAGTTGGCTGTGGATATAC
>DASQQR010000532.1:0-14755 GCA_035643335.1 Anaerolineales bacterium | reverse complement strand
CTTACCGTGACGGCTGTGACGATTCTGGCAGCCCCTCTCGTCGCTCAAATTTTTCATGAGCCGCGGAGCCTTAATATTATCCGCATGTTGGCTTTACGGCCTATTATCGATGCGGCGGCCAGCATCCGGGTAGCGGGACTTACCCGTGATCTCCATTTTCGTTCTCTTGCATTGATGGAGTTACCAAAGGCACTCGCCAATACATTGCTATCTATTATCCTGGCATCGAGATTGGGAGTCTGGTGCCTGGTGGCTGGCAGCCTGGCGGGGTCAGTCACGTACTTGTTAGCCTCCTATCTTTTGGCGCCTTGCCGTCCTCGCCTTTCACTCGACTCTCGTGCAGCCCAACCGCTGATCCGATTCGGCCGATGGATATTCTTGACCAGCTTGACCGTTATGGCAGGACAATCTGTCCTTCGAGCTGTGGTCGCTCGCCAGCTGGGCGCAGGCGAGCTGGGACTCTATTACTTGGCTGTTAGCCTGGCATTTCTTCCGGTCGAGATTGCTAGCCAGATTGTTGGAGAAGTCGCTTTTCCATTCTATTCGCGCCTGCAAGCAGATATCCGACAGGCCACTTTAGCATTCCGCTCTATTCTGATCAGTCTCCTGACCCTTCTACTTCCTTCATTAGCTCTCCTAATTGTGCTCGCGCCTTCGCTCGTGCAGACCGTCTTGGGTCCCCAGTGGGAAGGTACCGAGCCCATCATCCAGGTGCTGGCTCTGGCCAATATCATCGGCCTGCTTGGTGAAAGTATAGTACCCGTTCTTCAGGGAAGCGGCCGGCCTGATAGGGTCTGGATGATTGAAATGATCCAATCATCTGTGCTTATATCTTTCGTTTGGGGATTAACCAACCTGTACGGGGTTGTTGGAACTGCATTGGCCTGGATACCGGCTGTTATTGCATCGCAATTCATTGGTATTTCTTTTGTACGCCGCACCTTGACGAGGCCCTTTGCTGGCCTGGGTAAGCCAATAGCCATCGTTGCCATCATTTCGACGCTGACCGCTTCGACTGCGGTGGTGGTCGATAAGGCGACCGCTGGCTTGTCTGGCTTCGTGCTGGCTTGTCTGCTTGGCTTAATCCTTGCTGCTGCCATGCTATGGACCGTCGAGCGCCGCTATGGGCTTGGGCTCTCGGAAGGCCTCGTTCGAGCCTTTCCACGATTAGCCACTCTAATGGGCTTATCGCATGTAAGTTATGCAAGAGTGGACACCCTGGAGCGGTAAATGCCAAATACATTGCAGTCCCTCGCGCGAAAAGTGTTACCCTTGGCTGTTCGCCGGCGCATCATATTTTACACTCGCTGGCCACCGGTTGGGTTAGTGCGTTTTGGGAGTCTGAGGCGATTGAAGCCCATCAGCTCCAAGTGGGGAATGGATAGGGGCAAACCAATTGACCGCTATTATATTGAGCGGTTCCTGGCCGCTAAATCATCGTACATCCAGGGCCGCGTCCTGGAAATCGGAGACGACACCTATACCCGGATGTTTGGTGGGAACCGGGTAATCCAGAGCGAAGTTCTGCATGTTGCTGAGCGCAATTCCAAGGTGACGATCATCGCTGATCTAACGAGCGCGGACGGGATTCCACCCGCTTCTTTTGATTGCATCATCCTTACTCAGACATTGCAAACTATTTTTGATTTGCCCGCCGTTATCCGAACTATTTACCGCATTCTGAAGCCAGGAGGCGTAGCATTGGTGACGATTCCGGGCATAAGTAGGATCAGCCGCTACGATATGGATCGCTGGGGTTATTATTGGAGTTTCACCACCAAGTCCGCACAACGTTTATTTGAGGCAGTATTTCCTGGATCGAATGTACAGGTCCAGGCTCATGGGAACGTCCTGACCGCCATTGCCTTTTTGCAAGGGCTGGCTACTGAAGAGCTACGGCTTGAGGAGTTGAATTACGTAGATCCGGACTACGAGCTATTGATTACGGTCACAGCATCTAAAGCCTGAGGCAATCTGCTCCCAGGGGTTGTTAGGCTGGTAAGTTATGGACAACAAACCATTGGTCTCGGCAGTTATCGTTTTCTTGAATGCCGAAAAGTTCATTGAGGAAGCGATCACCAGTATACTGGCCCAAACATATTTAAATTGGGAACTCTTACTCGTGGATGATGGCTCAACTGATCGAAGCACGGAGATTGCGCGGCGCTTTGCGGCGCGACGGCCGACGAATGTACGCTATATAGAACATACCGGTCATCAAAATCGAGGCAAAGGGGCGTCCCGAAACCTCGGTATCCGCAACGCTAAAGGTAAATACATCGGATTTTTAGACGCCGATGATGTCTGGTTGCCTCACAAGCTCGAGCAGCAAGTCGCGATTCTGGAAAGCCAACCAGAAGCTGGCGTGCTTTACGGAAACACTCTGTATTGGTACAGTTGGACTCAAAAGCCTGAAGATGCCGGCCGAGATTTTATGCCGCACTTAGGAGTGCCGACTAATACAATGATGAGGCCGCCCAGCCTGCTCCCTCTCTACTTGCGAGGTAAGGTTGCCGTGCCGTGTACATGCAGTATCCTGTTGAGAAGTTCAATTGTATATGAAGTGGGCGGATTTGATGAAACCTTTGTGAATGAATTTAATATTTATGAAGACCAGGCCTTCTACGCCAAAGTATGTCTTAGAACTCCCATATATGTGGTGCATAATTGCTGGGATTTGTACCGCCAGCATCCTGGAACCAGCAGTGCCGTGGCGCAGCACTCGCGGCAAGAGATAATTGCCAGATCGTTCTTTTTGAACTGGTTACGATCTTATCTAGATAATCATGAGGTAAAGGATTTTGAAGTTTGGCAGGCCCTTGTGCGCGAATTGTGGCGAATTTATCATCCTGGTTGGTTGCCATCCAACGAACCTATCCAAATTACTACCAGGTGGGCGAAAAAGTGGCTCTTACGGCTGGAGGAACGTCTCTTACCACTCGCAATCAGCCGCTGGTTGTGGGGACGATCCTGAGGAATTTCGCATGCAAAAGATATCGGGGAAAGGATGAATATTTGCGTTCTCATCTTGACGCTGAACCAGCGTGACAGGACGCTCCAATGCCTGTCCAGTCTGCTAACTCTTCAAGAGCTGGTCTTCCATGTCATCCTGTGGGATAACGGATCGCAAGATGGGACAGCAGACGCTGTGCGAGAAGCATTTCCAAATGTCTTTGTTCATCGCAGCCCCAGCAACCTGGGTGTTGCTTCGGGGCGCAACGCAGCTGCCGAACTTGCCATTAAGACCTATAATCCAACCCACCTGTTATTTCTCGATAATGACATGCTCGTAGAGCCCGGTTTCGTCGCTCAACTTTTCGAGCCATTTGCCGAAGACGACCGGTTAGGACAAACCCAGGCGAAATTGCGCTTCATGAATGATCGGCAGAGGCTGAACGACGGCGGTGGCGCAAAAATCAACTTCATTTTTTGGCGAATTACCCCGGTTGGTTTTGGGGAAATTGATCGTGGGCAGCACGATACCAGAGGCCCTTGCGTCTCTTGTGGCGGGGCGATGATGGTGCGGGCAGACGTGTTTAAACAGCTGAATGGATTCGATCCTATTTTCGATCCATTTGGTCCCGAAGATCTGGATTTCTCCCTACGATTGCAGAAAGCGGGATACCGCGCCTTGTACGTGCCTCAGGCGGTCGCTTATCATGTCGTCAGTCATACATTTGGGCAAGGATATCATGAAGAGTATGCGCGTCATAAAGTGCGTCGTTGGTTCATTTTCATGCATCGGCATGCTGCGCTTGTTGAGCGAATCGGCTTTTTCCTTGTTGGAGCGCCATACTTATTGATTCAAGTGATAGTGCGTGAAGGAAGAAGGGGAAACCTGGGGGCCTTACGCGGGTTATTTCAAGGAGTACTTGATCTCACGAGATCTTTCTCGCGTGCAAAGGGAGAAAACTAGGGGCTATGACTGGACAAAGTAGTTCCAAGGTTGCCGATTTGGAGACGAAATGGCTGGTCCAATACGGTCTCTTAACAGCCATCTCCTTGTTGGCTGTGATTCTACGTTTTTATAAACTCGGTGAATGGAGCTTTTGGATTGATGAGATTTTTACTCTAAATAATCTGCGAGCCCACTATTTTAATCTAAATGATATTTTACGAAACATACCTCCGGCTCGGGATTGGCTTTCTCTTTCCCTGATTCTGTCAAGCGGCGCATTAAATATTTTTGGAACTAATGAATGGAGCGCCAGATTGGTTCCAGCAGTTATTGGTTCAATATCGATTCCGATCCTCTATTTCCCGATCAAAGCACTATTGGGCGCCGTAATCGGCTTAATTTCGGTTCTGTTACTGGCGGTATCGCCGTGGCATCTATTTTGGTCCCAAAATGCGCGTTTTTACACTTCATTGATGCTTTTCTATGCCTTGGCGATATTCCTCACATTCCTGGGTTTGGAGCGAGGCCGTTCCCGGTATATTCTCTTTGCATTGTTGTGCCTCTATCTTGCCACCGGAGAGAGATTGACAGGGTTATTCTATGTTCCTGTCTTGATCTCATATTTCCTGGTGTTACTTGTCTTCCGGCTCAATGGTCCCCACGTTTCGCGCTGGAAATATTACGGAGCAATCGTTCTCGTGCCAATCCTGATTTTTGGCATTTCCGACTTTTACAGATATCTGACTGGTCATCCCTCGACTCTCTCTGCAATATTGGATACCTTTGCTGGACAGTCCAATCACTCACCTTTTCGCTTGCTGCTGTCAATTATTTACCGGATTGGCCTTCCTGTTTTCGTACTGGGTATTTTTGGTGGGGTTTACATGGTTATCCGGAATCAACGTTTAGGTTTGTTTGTGGTTGCCGCCGCGCTGGTGCCGATAATTCTCCTGGTCATGGCTTCGCCCTTTGTTTTTACCGTCGATCGGTATATTTTCGTCGCATTACCCTTTTGGATGATCCTGAGCGCCGCGGCTATTCAAGGTCTTTTATCCGGTACGGACGGTCCCGGCCAGTGGTTGGCTCTAGGAGTCTTTGTGTTCCTGTTGCTAAATCCATTGGGCGAAGATTTTCTCTACTATCAATACCAGAATGGGGGTCGCCCTGATTGGAAAAATGCTCTCCAACTCGTTCAGCGAAACCTCCAACCGGGAGATTTAGTCCTCTCAACTCGGCCGGAAGTTGGCAAATATTATTTTTCTGGTGATGTTGGAAATGTCAACAGCTTTGACTTGGAAGCCAACGGATGGGAGGGAAGGCGGATCTGGTTCCTGATCGATGAGGCAACCGGATGGGTGAATCCCCCGATAAAGGAGTGGATTTTGAAGAATGGCGAGCTTATTGAGGTCGTTCAGGTATCTGTACCCGGACGGGATATGCCCATAAGAATATATCTGAGTGATCCTGCAAATCAAAGGAAATAATAGATCGGCCAGATGGATGTTCTGCCGAAGAATACCACCTCTCCTCCCCTGCGCTCCCAAGCCTTAATCAGCAATCTAAAATACATAAACCTCCATGCATATCCTCTTCGTCGTTCCCTACGTCCCCAACTTGATTCGCGTCCGTCCCTATAACCTTATTCGCGGCCTCAGCGCCCGAGGCCACCTTGTAACGGTGGTAACCCTCTGGTCAGATGAAAGGGAACGCGACGACCTGGATGAACTGGGAAAAATATGTTACCGTCTTTATGCCAGTCCCTTGCCAACCTGGCGTTCTTTTTATAATGCTTTGATCACCCTTGCGACCCGGAAACCGCTTCAGTCCAGGTATTCCTGGCAGCCAGCTCTGGCAGAGCGGATTGGTGAATTGCTGGACCATTGTAACGAAACACCCCCTTTCGACGTTATTCATATTGAACACTTGCGCGGCGCAGAATATGGCCTTGGCGTCAAATCGCGCTTGGAAAAGGCCGGCGTTAGGCTACCAATTGTTTGGGACAGTGTCGATTGCATAAGTCATCTGTTCAAGCAGTCATCACTGCTTAGTAAGCGGCGCATGAGCCGTTGGTTGACGGGATTTGAGTTGGGCCGCACTCGATGGTATGAGAACTGGTTGGTGCATCAATTTGATCGGGTTTTGGTAACCTCCGAAATTGATCGTAATGCCCTTATTTCTTTACAGTCAAATGGCCGGGATGTGTCCCAGATTTCTGTTTTGCCGAACGGAGTGGATCTGACTTATTTTGAACCTGACGAGAGAGTGATCCGGGACGATGCCGCGCTAGTAGTCAGCGGCAAAATGAGCTATCATGCGAATATCAGCATGGTTCTTTACTTAATAAATGAGATCATGCCTCTGATATGGTCTCATCGACCCGATATAAAACTCTGGCTCGTCGGAAAGGATCCCTCGAGAGATATTTTGAACTTTTCTGATCATCCCGCAATTACTGTCACAGGTACGGTCGTCGATATCCGCCCCTATTTGAGAAAGGCCGTGATTGCTTTGGCTCCCACGACATACGGTACAGGCATCCAGAATAAAGTCCTGGAAGCGATGGCGTGTGGAACGCCGGTCGTGTCTACGTCTAAAGCCGTCGCAGCACTCACTGTTCGACCAGAACATGATCTGTTGGTCGCCGATGAGCCCGAGGAGTTTGCCGGGAAAATTCTCAACTTGCTCGATTTTCCCGAACGAAGAAAGCAAATTGGCCAGGCTGGTCGCAGATATGTTGAGCAAAATCATAACTGGCAAAATATCTCTGCAAACTTAGAAGACATATACCTGGCCGCGATTACCTAATGTGAATTTGGTGCCCTTGTATATCCTGTAGAATGGTAAATAGCTATGAATTTACATGCCTATTTTAAACCCTTACTCCGTTGGTGGTGGCTGGTGGTCGCAGCCACCTTTGTGGCCGCGATCTCCAGCTTCTTAGCCACGCGCGGGCAGTTGCCCACCTACCAAGCGAAGACAACACTGATGATTGGCCGCACGATTGAGGATCCCAATCCAACGTCGGGCGAGTTTATCCTCGCGCAACAGCTGGCCTCGACGTATGCTGACATTGCGAATCGGGAACCCCTGCGAGTAGCTACTCGAGATGCCCTTGGGTTAGATGGCTTGCCAGAGTATCTGGCCCAGGCGGTTCCGAATACGCAGTTAATTGAAATTCGGGTCACGGATTTCAATCCGCAGCGTGCGCAAGTAGTCGCCAACGAATTGGCGCACCAGCTGATTTTGCGCAGTCCAACGAGCGCTCGGCCCGAGGACCAGGAACGCCAGGACTTTATTAGTGGCCAATTAGATGATCTCGAATCCCAAATTGTAGCAACCCAAGATGAAATTGCTAGGTTACAGGATGAACTTGGAGGACTTAACAGCGCGCGCGAAATCCAGGATACCCAAAACCAGATTACGGCTCTGCAGCAGAAATTGGCAACTTTGCAGGGAACTTATGCCAGCCTCTTGTCAAATACTCAGCAGGGAGCAACGAATAGCCTGACGGTAGTCGAACCGGCTGACTTACCTACCACTCCCATTGGCCCAAATAAGTCCCTCTCCATTTTGCTTTCAGCTGGGATAGGATTCGCGCTCGCCGCTGGGGCCGCATATTTGCTGGAATACTTGGACGACACCCTCAAAGACGCGGACGAGATCAGCCATTTCCTCGGTACGCCTGTTATCGGATTCATCGGTGAAACACGTGAGAGTGAGGAAGCCGAAAATGGCGCTTATGTTTCTAAGCATCCCCGCTCTCAGGTCGCCGAGGCTTACCGTTCCTTGAGGGCGAATCTCGAATTTGCTAGCGTCGACAAGCCTCTGAAAACCATCTTGATTGCCAGTTTCGATATCAATGCCGGAAAGTCCTCGGTCGCGCTGAATTTATCTGTGGTTATGGCCCAAGGCGAAAAAAGGGTGATTCTGATGGACGCTGACCTGCGTAAATCAAGCATTCACACGTACACTAACCTGTCCAATAGATTGGGCTTAAGCGACTTGTTCCGGAATGGCGCCGATGTATTTGAAGCACTCAAGCCCTGGAATGAACCGAGGATTGGCGTAATCACGAGTGGCGATTCGCCTCCCAATCCGGCCGAGCTGCTCGGATCCAAAAAGATGGATTTTATTCTATCCAGGTTGGGAGAGAAAGCCGATTTAGTTGTCATCGATAGCCCGCCATTCGTTGTGGCCGATGCCCTGATGTTGGCTGCCAAAGTAGATGGCGTTTTAGTGGTTATTCGGCCAGGTCGCACCAGGAAAAAAATCGCTATAGCGATGATGGAACAGCTCAATAGGGCCGGAGCTCGGATCCTCGGCGTGGTGCTGAACCGCATTCCCCATCGGGGTGCCCAGTATTATGGTGGATTCCTGTACTACTCGCCCTATTACACCAACGGGCATTACGCCGGCGAGGAAGGTGTACACCCGCGTAAAGGAGTAAGCTTGCAGAGACCAAAGATCGCGGTCAATAACTATTTGCGCCTTATCAAATTGGAATCGATTAAGCCATTCGTAATTAAGATCCAAGAGAAGATACGGCCGGCAGGCAAGAACAGAGCTGAGCCTCCAGAGTATACAACGGTATATCCGGATGAATCCGAACAGGATGTTTTCAACATCCGGGATCAAAAAGACTGATCCAAAACCGTTATAAGCTTTCCCTCAGCGCAATTCAAGCCTGGCTCCCACAGCCAGGCTTTTTCACTTAATACCGGTCCGCCTCCCCTGCTTCCCATCCCCCTTGCACCTCAGCTCCCCAGCGCCCCTGCCCCCGCCCTCACTCCCCCGGCAAATTGTAATAATTATACACCGCCCTCGACAAATCCCCCACCAGCTGCGAGGCCGGCTCCCAGATCAACTGGTCAGGGTGGTACAGGAAAATCGCCAGGATATAATTCCCGCCCGGAGTGAAGATGATCCCAGCATCCCCCAACGTGTTCATGACTCCGAACAATGTCACCCAGCCGTGCTTGTGAGCGATGCGCGTGCCGTCGGGCAGCCCCGCTTCGAGTAGCGATGGCATCTTGTTGCGGGTCAGGTAGTTGATCATCGTCTGGCACTCGGATTGGGTGAACTCGCCTGGGAACACCGCCATCAACGCTCCGCCACCGACCTGGCTGCACTGGTAGATGTCCTCCAATAGCATGCCGATGTCCGATGGGGTGGTCTGGTTATAGACGTCTGGATCGGTGTTAATGTCCGCGCGCTGGTTGGCAGGGGTCTTGAAAACGCCCAACAGCGTTGCACCCTGGAAAAACTCCCCCGCCAGGAAGGTGTTGTCCAGCCCCAGGGCTTTCATATCCGCGCTCACCTCCATTGGGCCGCGGAATTGGTCGATCATTCGCTCCATCAACCAGTCGGCTGGGTCGTTGCCGGATTGCTCGATCATCCCCTCCATCAGGTTGACGGTCTCCGTATCCGGGTTTTCTCCCACTCGCCGGAAGGCCGAGACCATGATCGGGATTTTGATGATGCTGGCCGCGGTGAACGCCACGTCTGGTGAAGTTGGCAGCGACTCGCCGTTTTGGTAGACAAAATGGATTTCTTGGGAATTCTGCAGATCCAGCAGGTATAAGCCCACCAGGCCATCAAACTTGTCCACGTCCGAAATGGTCTGCTTGAGCAGGATTTCCAGGTTGTGAAAGGCAGGCCGTGGCGGTTGGGTGCGCTGCAACGGTAGTTCGACTACCCGCCGGGATGTGGAGCGCAAGGCTTCATCGATAAGATCCATGCTGCGATCGATATTTAGTTGTGTACCCTGAATGCCAGGCTGGAAATTGACCGTGCCGACTGCCGGTTGGGCTGGCGTTGGCGCTTTATCGTAGCGGACGGCGACTTCGTCGGCCAGATAGGCTTTCAGGCGCTCTTCGGAATAGGATGCTCGCAAGGGAATATCCGCTGGCGGCGACACCCGTCCCCACAGATAATTCCAGAAGTCGACCCAGAAGGATTGCTGGCTGCGTTCCAAATCAGCCGCCGCCAGCATGCTTTCCAGGTCCAGCTCGAAGCCCACCACGGCTGGACTCAGGTGAATGACGGCATCGCCGTAACGCAACTCTACGGGCAGTGTATACACTTCCAACAACCGTTCCGCGCTCTGCTGGCGATCTAATCCTCCTACTGGCACGTCCGCGACTACCATGCCGGCCGGAAAACTGGATCGAATCCGGCTGAATCGCACCAACTGCATCGTTCCGATAATGACCGCGCCGAGAATCAGAAACACCGAGAGCCAGCGCAGGGAGGAACTGGAACTCTGATTTCGCATCATCTACCTACAGGAGTGCAAGTATATCATGTTGTGGGGGAGATTGGGCGGCGTTGCTACGCTTATGGCCCGCCCAATCTCCCCCACACTTTCCGGTAACTGCACACGTCCGGTATCTTCTCAATAATTGGGGGGGTGGGTGTTTGTTGGAGCGGCTATAAGCGCAGCGACGCCCGCTCCAACAAACACCCACCCCTTCCTATTGAGAAGTTGCCACGTCCGATCATAATGGAGGTTTTGTGCTAAAATGAACGAAGACAGGAAATCTATAGCTGTAGCATCTGCATTTGATCCGGCCGCCGCTTGCGTTTATTGCCATCAAAACAAAGAGAAGGATAACGCCAATGCTCCGTTCATTCCTCATCTACCTTTCTCAAGCCGCCTGGGCGCGGCAGATGGTAACCGGCTGGTCGTTCGCCTGGCGCGCAGCCTCTCGGTTCATCGCCGGAGAGAAATTGGAGGATGCTATCCGGGTCGTCAAAGAGCTGAATGCCAGGGGCATCACCGCTACCCTCGACCATCTTGGCGAGCACACTTCCGATGAAGCCAAAGCGGTCCAGGCGGCCGGTGATATTCTCGAGGCATTGAAAACCATCGATCAAACCGGGGTACGCTGCAACGTCTCCATTAAACTTACTCAGATCGGTTTGGCGCTGGACGAGGAACTTTGTGCCCAAAACCTCCAACGGATTCTGGAATACTCGGAGGCGCACGGCACTTTTGTGCGCATAGATATGGAAGATTCGCCCTGGGTAGAGCAGACCCTGGGCATGTACCGCCGGATGCGTGCGGAATGTGGCTGCCAGAATTTGGGAGTGGTGATCCAGGCCTACTTGTACCGTAGCGCTGAGGATGTCGAAAAACTCGCTTCCGAAGGAGCGCGTATCCGCCTGTGCAAAGGGGCCTATAAGGAACCGGAAGAGATCGCCTTTCCAAACAAAAGTGATGTGGATGCCAATTACGACCGCCTGGCAGCAAAACTTATCGACGCGGCATTGAAGCATAGCGCTCCGGAGATCAGTGAAAATGGCAGAATCCCACCAATTCCGGGCATCGCTACTCATGACGATAAGCGTGTGGAATTCGTAAAAGAATATATCCAAAAGGTTGGCCTGCCAAAATCAGCTCTCGAATTCCAGATGCTCAACGGCATCCGCCGGGATTTGCAGGAGCAATTAGCCGGACAAGGCTACCCGGTACGGGTTTACGTCCCTTATGGCACGGAATGGTACCCGTACTTCACCCGGCGCCTGGCAGAAAGCCCGGCGAATCTGTGGTTTTTCCTTTTAAATTTCTTCCGAAAATAGGCTCGCGCAATTTTTTGCCCGCAAGGGATTGCCCGTTGACGAGACAGCCAAGAAGTTTTATAATAGCAATATATGAATGATTATTCAAGTATTCAGGTTTTTCCGAGGGCGAGTGCATGCTGGATGAACAGACTGCCATCCGTTTAGCGGATCTCTTTGGCGCACTTAGCGATCCCAGCCGGGTACGCATTATCGCGGAATTGACTCAGGGCGAGAAAAACGTTAGCGCCCTCGCCGAGGCCGTAGGGCTCAGTGACTCCGCCGTTTCGCACCAATTGCGCGGACTCCGCCAGATGCGCCTGGTTCGCACCCGCAAAGAAGGCCGCCAGGTGTTTTATTCCTTGGACGATGAACACATCGCTGACCTGTATACGCGTGGCTTGGATCACGTCCAGCATGGTTGAACCTCCGGATTAATGAATAGAGGAGAAGTTATTCCCTTGGCCGAAAGCACCATTCAACTTGATCTGCACGTTTTGCTGCCTGAGGTGCAGGACGATCGCGACACCTGTCTCGATAGATTGGAATCTGCGCTCCAAAGTCGCCGCGGCATCCAGCGCGCTCACTTGAAGCGAGAGGATAATCCCGTTCAGCTTTGTTTGCATTATGATCCCAACCAGGTCTCGTTGGCCGATGTCCAGCGCATGGCACAACGCGCTGGGGCGGAAATCGCCAACCGCTATCATCACAACGTGTTGCCGGTTGAGGGCATGGATTGCTCCGACTGCGCCCTGGTCGTGGAGCACAGTCTCTCGCGCCTGGACGGGGTGCTGAATGTGAATGTCAATTATGCCGCCCAAACCATGCAGGTAGAATACGATTCCCAACTTATTAGCCGCCGGGCAATCGAAAAGCGAGTTGCCGGGCTTGGCTATCACGTTCCCCTGGGCGGATTGCGCAGCTGGTTTCAAGTCAATCAGGAACTGCTCTTTAGCCTGGCTGCAGGTTTGGTGTTGCTGGCTGGTTGGTCGGGGGATCGATTTTTGGGATTTCCATTCGTAATATCTCTGGGCTTATATGTGGCTGCTTATGTGCTTGCTGGCCATAAGGTCGCTCGTCACGCCATCGCCGCGTTATGGGCCCGCCATTTCGATACCGACCTTCTGATGCTCGTGGCCGCCCTTGGCGCCGCCGTGCTGGGTGATTTCGCTGAAGGCGCCCTGCTGCTGTTCCTATTCAGCCTGGGCCACGCCCTCGAACATCGTTCCCTGGACCGCGCCCGCAAAGCGATCCGCGCCCTGGCTGACCTTGCCCCGAAGACTGCCCTGGTGCAACGAGAGGGTGAGGAGAGGTGGGCACCGGTCGACGCAGTACAGCTTGGCGAGACGGCGATCGTTCGCCCTGGTGTTCGCATACCGGTGGATGGGGTGGTCGTTGCGGGGCAATCCAGCGTCAATCAGGCCCCGATTACCGGTGAATCCATCCCGGTTGATATTGCTCGCGACGATTTGGTTTATGCGGGGTCAATTAATGGGGAGGGCGCTCTTCAAGTGCGCGCCACGCGTCTGGCTCGCGATAGCACCCTGGCGCGTGTTATGCGGATGGTCGAGCGGGCCCAAACTCAGAAATCACCTACCCAGCAATCGACTGAGAAATTCACCCGGATTTTCGTCATGATTGTTCTGGTAGGGGATTTGATTGTGATCCTCCTGCCTCTTCTGTTGGGGATGCCATTCCAGCAATCCTTTTTGATGGGGATGACGATTTTGGTCGCCGCCTCTCCCTGTGCGCTGGTCTTAGGTACTCCTGCCACGATACTGACCGGGGTCGCCCAGGCCGCTCGCAACGGTGTCCTTGTCAAGGGCGGTGCTCACCTGGAAAATCTGGGCAGATTGAAAGCCGTGGCATTTGATAAAACCGGTACCATCACCCGTGGACAGCCAGAGGTTACGGATGTCATCGTCTTCGAGGATGGATTTACTGATTCGGATGTTCTTCGCTTGGCAGCCGCGGTGGAGAGTCGTTCTGCCCACCCCCTGGCCCAAGCGGTGGTAAGGAGGGCGCATGAGAACAGCGTCAGAATCCCAGAGATAGGCACAGCCAGCTCAATTACCGGGCGCGGGGCCAATGCGACTGTGGATGGATCCTTGGTGTCGGTGGGTAGCTCGAACCTATTTGAGGTTCAAGGGATCCAGATTCCCGGAACTGTTCAAGTAAAGGTAGCTGCCCTGGAAGATCAGGGTAAAACCGCTATCCTGGTCAGTAAAGATAAAAAAATCGTCGGTCTGATCGCTGTCGCCGATGTATTGCGCCAGGATCTCACCGATAATATCGCCGCCCTCAGAGAAATTGGTATAACCCGGTTCGTTATGTTAACGGGGGATAATCCCCGGACCGCCGGGTATATCGCCCGGCAGGCCGGCCTCAGCGAGTTTCGCGCCGAATTAATGCCGGAGGATAAAGTGACGGCCGTCAAGGATCTGGTGCAGCAGTATGGGTATATTGCTATGGTTGGAGATGGGGTGAATGACGCACCAGCTCTGGCCAATGCCACCGTTGGCATCGCCATGGGAGGGGCATCTACCGACGCCGCTCTAGAGGCGGCTGATGTAGCCCTGATGGCGGATGATTTGTCGAAGTTGTCCTTTGCGGTGGGTTTGGGCCGCGCTACGGGGGCCATTATCCGGCAGAATTTGTTCATATCCATGGGGGTGATCGTGGGCTTGATCGGTATGACCCTGACAGGCCTGACGGGGATTGGTCTGGCCATCTTTTTCCACGAGGGCAGCACACTCCTCGTGGCGCTAAACGCTCTTCGCCTTTTGAGATATCGACCCCGACCTGTGGTATGATGCACAGTGGTTTATGGACCGAAGGGGCTGCGCGCTTCCGAGCCTCCTCCGTCGAAGTGCGCAGGTTCTGAACCTGTATCCAATCTCAGGAGTTGTGAATGGCCAACAGACTTCAACGCTCGTTCTGGCCAATAGTCATGATTGTCGCCGGAATTGTGCTGGTCGCGGTTGCCAGTTTGATCATCACCAACCTGCAATCTCCGCCTCCATCTGTATCACAACCCGATGTCCTCACCGAGATCCCTTATCCGGATGTTTCGCGTGTCAGCCTATTGGATGCGAAAAAGGCCTATGATGACGGTACCGCCGTGTTTGTAGATGTTCGTGATCGTGGTTCCTACCAACAGAGCCATATTCCAGGAGCATTATCCATTCCGGTGGACGTAACGGAATCTCGCAAGGATGAACTTAACCCCAACGACTGGATTATCACCTATTGCACTTGACCGGCAGAGCAGACCAGCGCCCGTGCGGCGTCTCTCCT
>DASQQR010000531.1:0-3888 GCA_035643335.1 Anaerolineales bacterium | reverse complement strand
TCACCAGTACCGTGGCCACGCGGGCGATTACCTCAACCTCAAAACCTACCGCGATGACCCATGCGATGGCGGTGATCACTGCGACGCCAATGGCTACGTAGAATAACCAGCCAGCGGCTTTATCAGCCAGGATCTGGGTGTCAGATTTACTCTGCTGGGCCTGTTCAACCAGGCGCATGATGCCGGCCAAAGCGGTTTCATCGCCGGTAGCGGTCACCTTCACCCGCAAGCTGCCATCGCCGTTGATCGTTCCGGCGATGACCTCATCACCGGGGGATTTGCTGACCGGCTTGGATTCGCCGGTGATCATGGCCTCGTTAACGTCAGATTCACCCTGTTCGACCTCGCCGTCGGCAGGAACGCTGCCGCCCGGTCTTACCAGAACCAAATCGCCGCTGCGAAGCTCGGTTACCGGGATCTTCTCCGTATCTCCATTCTCTCGAATACGCTCAGCGATGTCAGGCATGAGCTTGGCAAGCTCGTTCAGTGCACCGGAGGCCTGGCGAACGCTGCGCATCTCGAACCAGTGCCCCAGAAGCATGATATCAATCAAGGTCACCAGCTCCCAGAAAAAAGTTACACCGGTAGGAATAAACAGCGCTGCCAGGCTGTAAACGAAGGCGACGCTGATCGCTAAAGAGATCAACAACATCATCCCTGGCCGGCGGTTGCGGATTTCCGGCACAGCCATCTGCAAAAAGGGAAGGCCGCCGTAGAAGAACACAATTACCGAGAACACCGGGGTGATCCACTGGCTGCCTGGAAAGGCGGGCATACTGAATCGCAAAAAGCCTTGAACTGCGGGGCTGAAGAGCAGCACCGGGATAGAAAGGATTAGCGAAACCCAGAACCTGCGGCGAAACATCTCCTCGTGGCCGGTGTGATCGACATGGGCGCGGTGTTCACCCTCGCCATGCTCCATGGCACCATGTTCATCGTGTGCTTCATGTTCCATAGCCGCGTGCTGGCGCCCTCCGCTGTCCTGGTGCCCAGCATGCTCAGGTTGGTGCATGTGTCGTTCTTCAGACTTCGACTCTTCCATGTCCATATTTTCACTCCCTTGATCGATCATTCAACTAGCGCCTCGTACACCCGGCGAAGCCGGCTGCGAGCTTCTTCGGCCACCGGGTCCAATTCAGGGTTATCTACAACCCCGAGCATCGCTATCGGATCCAGAATGGCCACCACGCTGCCACCATTTTCCTCGTAGACAATCACATTGCAGGGCAGCAGCAGCCCGATGTCCACCTGCGTGGTCAGTGCCCGGTGTGCCAGCGGCGGGTTGCAGGCGCCCAAAATGATGTACTTGCGGAAATCAGCATCCAGTTTCTTCTTGAGGGTCGCTTTGACGTCGACCTCTGTCAGCACGCCAAACTCCTCTTCTTTCAGTGCAGCGGTAACTTTTTCGATGGCTTGCTCGTAAGGTAGGTTTAGTTTCGTTCGATACGCATAATCGGTGACTTGTCTGTTCATTTTAATTCCTCCTGATTTGCTTCTTAGTCAACACAACAATTTTTATTATGACAGATTTAGTCCAAATTTGTAAGCGCAAAATGGCGCGTTCAAAATAGGCAATTTAGCCTACCCCTTTTTCAGTATTGTACTGTGTTCCTCATAAATTAATTGGGGTCTTCCGCTTTCAGCGGGATGAGACCAGGGATTGGTAGGTTGTGGGCGTGCGCAGCACGCCCACAACCTACCAATCCCGGCCTTTTTCCCGTTAGAAACGGGAGAGCCTTTATGTGATATTCAATACCATTCTACAATTTAGCAAATCACATGTGGGTGTATCTTGATACACGAACAGGGTACATCTTTGGATATAGATTAGGGCCAAATTGCTAATTGTAGAAGCCTGGCCCAAGATGTGGCTGAGCCAGCTGGCTATTTCATCCTTAGATTGACCTGCCGTAATGCTCTGGACTGGTAATGACCACCACCCGTTAAATCGGCGGGTTGTAGCCCGGTCAGGTCCGGCTTGAAGTAGAAGACCAGTGCTGCTCAGGATATGAAAAATGGGTATGCAGACACAATCTAGGTGGAATCACCCATACCTGCCAGGCCAGATCGCGCTTTCGCCCGAACCGAAATCCTGCTATCGTAAGGATGGTTCGGCAGTCATTGTCGAACCATGATATCAGATAGAGATTTTTCCATACATAGGGAAAGGAAACATCCATGGATATGCTACTCTTGCTCAAACTCATGAATACCCTGGGGCAGCTACGCCAGCACGAACGCTGGACGCGCTCGCAGCTGGAAGCCTACCAGGCCGAAGCCTTCTGCCGTCAACGCGAACATGCCTACGCACACTCTCTTTTTTACCAGGGCTTCCATAAAGGACTCATGGACCGCCCGCTCCAGGAACTGCCGGTGCTCACCAAAGCGATGGTGATGGAAAACTTCGACGAGCTGGTCACCGACCGGGCGGTGCGCTTGGGAGAGCTACGGGCCCACATGGCCAGTGACTGGGAGGGGAAACGCTTCATGAACCGTTACTGGGTCACCGCCACCTCCGGCAGCACCGGCCATCCCGGCGTTTTTCTGTTCAACCGCGACGAATGGGCCATCGTCATGGCCACGCTTGGCCGCGCCCACGAGTGGGCCGGTGTGCCGATGACACCTACGCATCGCATGAAGATGGCCTCGGTCGCCTCGCTTACTTCGGGCAGTCCCTGGCACATGAGCGCCCAAGTTGCTACAACTTTCCAAAGCAAGTGGATGCGTGCGTGGATGCCAACGCTGAGCTTCGATGCCGCACAGCCGCTGGCGGGGATTGTCCAGCAGCTCAATGACTGGCAGCCACACTTGCTGGTCGGCTACGCTTCTATGATGCGTATCCTGGCTAATGAACAACTGGCCGGACGATTGCGCATCCATCCCCACATGATCATCCCAGGTTCGGAAGTGCTCACCGACGAGACCCGCCGGCGCATCGAGGCGGCCTGGGGTTATCCACCATTCAACGCCTATGGAGCGACCGAAGGGGGCGCCGGCCTGGCGGCCGAGACGAGCGACCATTCGGGCCTCTATCTCTTTGAAGACAACGTGATTTTTGAGGTGGTAGACGAAACATACCGTCCGGTGCCGCCCGGGGAGTACGGGGACAAAGTGCTGATCACGACCCTCTTCAGCCGCACACAGCCGCTCATCCGCTACGAGCTGAGCGACAGTGTGCGGCTGGCGGCTGATCCTGGCAGACTCGGGTGGCCTTTTGCCCGGATAGATGGCATCCAGGGGCGCACAGAGGACATCTTACACTTGCCGGCAGTGTCTGGCGGAGAGGTGGCGGTGCATCCAATCACCTTCCATCACGCGCTGGATTCCCTGCCCGTGAGCGGGTGGCAAGTTGTTCAGGAAGAGGATGGATTGCGGGTACTTCTTAGCGGCGCTGCGGATAGCGTGAACGATTTCATGCTCGTGGAAGTGCTCGAACACTCGCTGGCGGCGCAGAAAGTCATCCCCGTTCCTATCGCCGTACAGCGCGTCGATGCAATTCCAAAGAATGCGACGGGCAAAGCGCCGCTCGTCAGGGCATCGCGATCTCCCTGATCTGAGACCTATGCAATGGTCAGCTTCGCGCTTCGTCTTTGACCCCTATAACGCGAAGTTGGCCATGCAAGTTTGAAGGTTTTTAGGTTCAACATCAATTCTGGAGAAAGTGGAGGATGGAGAACAAACATATCCTTTTGGCCATTTTGCTAACATTAATCTACTCAGTTTGCTATGTGATGATCAAGGCTGGCCTGGCTTATGCGCCTCCACTCCTGTTCGGCGGCCTACGAACCCTGATCGCCGGAACAGCACTTCTAGGTTGGACGTTCATCAGGCATGAGCGCCTGCTCCCCTCCAAAACGAGCTGGAAAGGATTGCTGATTCTATCTTTCG
>DASQQR010000530.1:0-11819 GCA_035643335.1 Anaerolineales bacterium | reverse complement strand
GTCTTTGATTGATCTGCATGGTAGGTCTGTCTTGGCTCAGCGATCCAATCAGACTGATGGCACGCTGTATGAACTCCGGCGGCCCACCTTTGACGCTGAACCGAGGGTCAATAGCCAAGGTCTCGCTGGGAGTCTTGCCCTTTCTGAACGTTCTGGCAAGCAGCCCCTTTTCTTGAACAATGAGTGAGCAGCCAGCATGGTTTCTGACCTTGATCCATACCCGAGTATGCGCAATCCAGACCACGCCGTCATACAAACTTACGCTCTCACCAACAATAGTCAGCAATAAGGGGCGGCCACGGTATCTACCACGGATACTGGGCTTCTTGCGGGCAACAGCGATTCCCCCCAGTGACCTGGCGCCACTGCCGGGGTTGTATGACAGCCCAGTCCGCCGCGCCAATTCTGACCAGGCATCGTCCACTAAGCTCTGCTGCCTTTGGGCACGACGTCTCCAAAACCAGACGCAGAAAACCATCCATCCTAACCATATAAATAAGGGCCAAAAGTCTTTCATGCTCGGATCTCCATTTGTGAACGCTTTGGTCGCTTCAACTTCCTATCATGCAGTGTAACCGGCTTGCTCTTAGGGCCCGGATACGCTGTCCTCAATCATCGTCGCCGGCTGCTGCGATTTGGATCAACAGCTTCAGGACTTCGAGGTACAGCCAGATCAGCGTGACCATCACCCCAAAGGCGCAATACCATTCCATAAACTTTGGCGCTCGCTCCCGCGCTCCGTTTTCAATGAGGTCGAAGTCCAGCACCAGGTTCAGCGCCGCAATGATCACCACGAACAGACTGAAGCCAATTCCGATCAGGTCATACTGGTGGATGAACGGCAGACCCTCCATTCCAAGGAGTCGAAGGATTATGTTCGCAACATAAACCAGGAGAATCGCCAGGGTCGCTGAGATAACGCCAGCTCGGAATTTGGCGGTCACATTGAAGCCACTGGCAAGGTAAACAACCAGGAGGGCGAACAGCGTTCCGAAGGTCAAGAGGACCGCCTGGATGACAAGCCCCGGATATTCAGCTTCCAAGAGCGCCGAGATAATCCCCAGCACGCTGCCTTCCAAGAAGGCATAGATCGGCGCCGTGAAGGGAGCGGCCCGCATGTTCGCAGAACTGAACAGTCCAACTGCCAGGGCGGCCAGCGGCGCCACAGCCAGCCAGAGGTAAAACCAGCCGGATCCCGTATCGTGGACGAAGGAGAGCCATGTCGAGGCTGCTGACAGCGCCACGATGATGAGCAGGATGGCTGTTTTGTCCACTGCGCCGCGGATGGTCATCGCGTGTTTGTATTTTGCGCCAGCGAACTTTTCGAAGGTTCGCGAATTCAATACACATTCTCATTTCTGAAAGGCACGTTTGAGCTTTCCATAATATTGCCTCCTGTTCTTCTAACCTCCATAGATCCCAGGCGGTCACCGCCGCATCAACGCCATTCGAAGTTGGCTACGTTTGTCTTTGTCCATAAATAGTCTACAGAATATTTCTTTCAGGACGAAGAATGATACGGGGGCAATAAGCGGCCCAGGGCGGGTTAATTGCAGACCGATTTTGGAGAAAATGCGGTCTGATTCGGGAGAATCAAAAAGCCGGCGATCAATAGATTTCTATTGATCGCCGGCAATAGGTGCCAGGGATTTATGCTGTATTTAATTAGAGCCTGGTGGGATCAGGCCCGGGCGCTCCGTATCTCCCCAAGAGCGAAAGCCCCCTGTTGTCACGGCCTACAGCATACCTAGCCGGCCTGCAATCGCCACAGCCTGCGCACGATTGTCCGCCCCGAGTTTATTGAATATCGAGGTGATGTGGAAACGGACGGTGCGCTCCGTGATAAACAGGTGCTCGGCAATCTCCTGGTTGGAGAGCCCCTCTGCGACCAGGCCGATCACCTGGCGTTCTCGCCCGCTCAACGTTATGGATATTCCCTCTCCCTCTGGCAACCGCCCGTCCCTGGGTCCTGGCTGGCAGGTTGACTTCAGGAGCTCAATTGCCTCGTGGATCACCCTTTCGACCGGGATAGACTGGCCTTCCTGCCAGGCACGTAAATAAGCTCCTTCTCCTAACCGCTGCTGGAGGTTCCCGGCAATCTGTAAATAGGCCGACTTATCGAGCGGCGACCGTCGCAGGCTGAGTATCTCCCTCCAGTGATCCACCGCTCCCAAAATTCGAGCCATTCTCTTCAGATTCGGCTCTTGAGCAACGTTTTTTTCGTCCAGCCGCAGTGCTGCCAGCTGCGTCGCGTCGTCCACACAGTAGGCAATTGCTACGTGTAGATCGTTCAATTGCCTGGCCGCCTCCAGTGCTCCCACCATCTCCTCGTTGGCTTCCCGAAAATCGCCTTGTTGATGCTTTAGAAGGGCCAGCTTGCTTCTGGCGAAAATGGCGCCGCTCCTCTCCTCAGCAAGCTGGAAGTGCTCGAGCGATCTGGTGAATGCTTTTTCCGCGGCTTCATCCAGGCCGGCTTCGTAAAGAAGGCTGCCCAGGCTGAGAAAAGCGTGTGCCAGTTCCCACGGATCGGCGTCTAAGGGAAAGACTTTCATCCGTTCTGCCACCCACGCGGCCTCTTCCGTTTTTCCGTTCACCCAAAAGATCCAGCTTAGGCGGCCCAATATCCTGGTAGTCGCTGCCTGGTCTTCCAGCTCCTGGGCAATCTGCAGCCCTTCCATCAGGAAAACCCTTGCAGGCTCGTAATCCTTTTGCCAGCCGCGCAGCGTCCCCGCGCCTTCCAGAACTCTTAGGTGGGTTTTATCCCGGTACTCTCCGCTACTTGCCAGGAATGGCTCCAGCCAGCGCATCCCCTCCCACATGTGACCGCGCAGCCACCAGAAGTTCCAGATCGCAGCAGCGATTCGTTTGCCGAGGGAACACTCACCTGCGTCGAGGGACCACTGCAGGGCAGCCCGCAGGTTATCGTGTTCGCTTTCCAGCCGATCGAACCTGGCTTTCTGGTTGCCTTTATTCCTTTCGGAATAGTACCGCTCGGCAAGCTCCAGGTAATAGCCGGCATGCCGCCGGCGAGCGCCATCCAGTTCCCCACTTGCTTGCAGCCTATCCAGCAAGTAATCCCGGATCGATTCTAACAGGGCAAAGCGAGGCTCACCCACCGGCCCTCGAGCCCGGCTGATCAAACTCTTTTCCGCCAGGGCAACCAAGCTCTCAAGCCCATCCAGGTTCAGGGTCTCGCATTCAGTGACCATTTTGGCTGCTGTGAGTGAGAAACCTCCAGAGAAAATGCTCAGCCGGCGGAGGAACTGAGCCTCGGCCGGCGGAAGCGACACGTAGCTCCAATCGATAGATGCTTTCAGCGTCTGGTGCCGCTCCGGCAGATCCAGCGCCCCCATCCCTAACAGGCGGAAACGGTCGTCCATGTTCGCCAGGATCTCAGCCGGAGAAAGGACCCCGGCACGCGCCGCAGCCAGTTCGATGGCCAGGGGCAGCCCGTCCAGGCGGATGCACAGGGCTGCGATGACCGGGGCGTTTTCCTGCGAAAGGGTGAAATCCGCGTTGACCGCCCTCGCCCGCTGGAGGAACAGGGCGACGGAAGGGATCCCTGCCAGCGCGGGCAGGTCCGGAGGTAGATCGAGATCCGGCAGCGGGAGCGGCGGGACGAGGATCATCCTCTCCCAGCGCAGACGTAGTCGCTCCCGGCTGGTGGTCAAAATCTTCAACCCGGATGTCCGCTCCAAAAGCTTCCCCACCCAGGCGGCTGCCGGGAGCACCCCCTCGAAGTTATCCAGGAACAAGAGCGCATGGCGCTCTCGAAGGTAAGCAGCCAGGCTGGTGAGCGTCGTCTCGGCGCGAATCTCCGCAAGGCCAAATGTACTGGCTATCTCCGATCCCACCAGCGCCGGATCTCGCAGCGGGGCCAGATCGATAAACCAGACTCCCTGCGGAAAAGCTTCCAGAACGCTTTCGGCAACCGCCATAGCCAGGCGGGTTTTCCCAACTCCAGGAGGCCCGGTGAGACTGAGGAGGCGGACGTCATCGGAGAGCAACTGCTCGCGGACGGCTTTCAGCTCCTGATCTCGCCCGAGCATTGCGTTTGGCTGTTCGGGTAAGTTATGAGGAGATTGAGTGACCATTTACGCTTATTCTGCTTCGAGTATCTGTCTTAAACGACAGGTATTGCTTTACACACCTGGATGAAAAAACTGGAGCATCGTCCGGTGTGTTAATTGGACATATTTTATAAAATTATACCAGTGTTAGATCCGAACTAGAGATTTAGAAAAGGAGGTAGCAATGTTATCAAAATTAGTGAATTGGGGCAGATATGCAAGCATTTTGGGAGGATTGCTTTTCGGAGTGGCGGTTGTGCTCCACCCTCTGCGAGATGGCATTAGCATTTTCAATAGCGGTGTTGCATACCCAATAATCCACGACCTTGGCGTGTTTGGACTGATGTTTCAGCTGTTCGGCCTGGTAGGGTTGTATATCCGGGAAGCCGAAGCGATGGGGAACCGGGGACAGATCAGCTTTATCGTTGTGTTCTTTGCTCAACTGTTTTATATCCTTTTGCTCGTGGTAGACGGGGCAGTCAATTCGGTCCTGTCAATATATGATATCAAGCTTGTCCATGCAACATCAGTAGCCGGGGTGGATCCCAGGTTGTCGATTAACTTGTTTCTAATCGGATTGCCTGCGTTGGTACTTTTCTTCCTGGGGTATATCCTCTTTGGTGCCAGCCTGCTGTCCGCAAAAGTGCAGCCCCGCTTGGGCAGTCTGCTGATCACCATTGGAGCACCGATTTACATTATCGGGGGAATCAACATATTTATCCTGGGTCCCGCTTCTCCGATCGTTTCAGTGATTGAGATTGCGGGGGCGATCCCATTAGCCTTAGGATATGTCCTTCTAGGCCTCAAATTGCGCTCAGGAGTGAGCATGCAAGTTAGTCAGGCGAGCTATTCGGACTGATATCGAGATCTTACATTGCAACGAGCGATTTTGAAAGAAAAGGAGTAAACAAGATGCTGGCCTTCAATGGGTCGATCCCAGGCCCTACCCTGCCGGTGCCCCAGGGATCGGAGGTAGTCGTTCACTTCACGTTCCTGGTGAAGGGGTAAACGAGAAAGGAGTAGTAAGCATGTTCACAGTTGGTAAATCGTCACGGCTTGCACAGGTTTCTAAGCGTTTACTGCGCTACGCCGTAGTTGATATCGTCGGTATCGCGGTCATCTTTATGCTCTGGCTCCTTGCCTGGGACGATGGCTTCTCGGTCGCTAACGATCGACAGATTATGCCTGGCGTATGTCTTAATTTGCAAACAGCTACGACGAGCCGGGGCCTGGTAGAGTACGACATGTATGGCACGCCGGGACCGGTAGTGTTGTCGATTCATGGCGGGTTTGGGGGTGCCGACCAAGGCCGGCTCTTTGCCGGCTGGCTACAAGAGGACGGATTCAGGATTCTCAGTCCGTCCCGGCCGGGATACCTGGCTACCCCGCTGGAAAGCGGCAAAACCTATGATGAACAAGCTGACCTCTTAGCAGCCCTATTAGACTACCTAAAGGTTGAGAAGGTGGGTCTGATGTCATATTCGGCTGGTAGTCCAGTGGCTTATACCTTTGCAGCACGCTATCCGGATAGGGTATGGGGGCTGGTGTCGGTGGCCGGGGTAAGTCGATATGAGGCCCGGGGTTCCTCCGGCTCGGCTACGCAAGGGGCTTTTTTGAATTCGGTCGGCAACAGGCTCGTCAGGCTATTTGCCGATGTTGCTCCTCGGACTTTCCTGGAAGGAACATTAGATGAAACGAGTTACTTTACCGCCGAGCGAAAGGAACAGCGCACTGCATACATCATGGATACGCCGGAAAAACGGGCATTCTTTGAGGCACTGCTAAATACCACATTCCCCTATAACCAGCGAACGGCCGGTAACGATAATGACACAGAGCAAACACCTACCGCGCAGGCATTAGCGTTCGAGAAGATAAAAACACCGACCCTGATTGTGCACGGGGCGCATGATGCAGACGTGCCCTTTTATCACGGTGTATATGCTTATGAACGCATCCCAGGCGCCCAGCGATATTGGATGGAGCAGGAGGACCACTTAGGCTTCTGGCTAAGCCCTGATGCCGGTAAAGCGCAAAACATAGCGCTGGATTTCTTGTTGCGACATGCACCCGTTACCCAAATGGATTCACCCCCCTCTACGACCTCGAATACATCCTTTGGCTGTTTACGGTCGCCCGGCTCTTTGCTACACTGCAACTGCCTTAGCAATTACTGGATTTTGTTCTGAACTTTTGCTAAAGGAGGTATGTGTAATGAAGCGTCAATATTATGCCGTATTCGTTGGTATTCTGCTCGCTATCTTTTTCGTGTTTGGCCAGCAGAAGATTGGCCTCGCGGTTGTAGCGATTGTTGGCGGAGCAGGGGTTTTGGCCCTTATTATGGAATTTTCTCACCACATTTTCCCGCAGCATTTCTTCCAGTCCTTGGAGACGGCCGGCGGGTTCGGGCTGTCAGGAGATGGCCTGACGCTCTGGTACGACGACGGGCAAGGCGCGCTTAACTGGGTGAAGTAAAGGATACAGAGGAGAGATTGAGATGAAAGCTTATACATTTTTTACACAATGGTTGTGCCTATTGCTGGCCGGGATAACCCCTTTCCAAAGGAACATCCTGGCGAACAATGATAAATCAGACTTCGAAACCATCGATGAGTACGTTACAGCCCAAATGCGTTCAGCGCGTATACCAGGGTTAGCCCTGGCGATCGTGAAAGGCGATCAAATCGTCTACCTGAAGGGCTACGGCCGGGCAGATCAATCCGGGCGTCCGGTTACGCCGCAAACTCCCTTTCTAATCGGCTCCATCACCAAGCCCTTCACGGCGCTGGCTGTGATGCAACTGGTAGAGGCTGGTAAGGTCGAACTCGACGCGCCGGTCCAGCGTTACATCCCCTGGTTCCGCACGGCCGATCCAAAGGCCTCAGCTCAAATCACAGTGCGCATGCTCATCGACCAGACCAGCGGGCTTCCGCAAGGCCCAACGATGGTTACCTGGACCTGGCCGGATGAAGCCGATGCGATCGAGCGTCACGTCCGTTTGCTTGCGAACACCAAACTGGTCTTCCCGCCCGGGCAAGGCTTTACCTACTCCAACGGCAACTACGTGACCCTGGGGATGATCGTGCAGGCCGTGTCCGGACAGTCCTATGAAGACTATATCCGGCAGCATATCTTCACCCCGCTCGACATGCAGCATAGTTACGTTTCACAAGAGGCAGCCATGCAAGACGGGATGGCGAGGGGGTATCGCTGGTGGTTAGGGTTTCCCATCCCCGTCACGCTACCCGACAACCGCGCCAACCTTCCGGCTGGATTCGCCATCTCCAGCGCTGAGGATATGGCCCACTTTCTGATCGCCCAGATGAACGGTGGGCGTTACCGGAACAGCTCGGTGCTCTCGCCGGAAGAGATCGCCTTAATGCAGGCCGAGCCACCCCCCGGCACCTACAGCCTGGGCTGGGAATCAGTTCGCATCGACGGGCGCAGGCTCATCAACTTCGATGGCGCTACAGGCAACTACCAGGCCTCGCTCTTCATCGACCCAGAGGCCCAGGTGGGCGTGTTCGTCGCCGCCAATGCGATGAGCGCCCTGGATGGGTTATCTTCCTCCCGCAGCACCGCCTCCCTGGGTGCAAGGTCGGTCCCCGAGATCGTCCGCCGCTTGTTAAGCGGAGATAAAGATATCACGATCCTGTTCAGCGCCCTGATCACCACCCGCGGCATGGCGCATAGTGTGCTGAATATCGCCACCGACCGGACCATGCCCAGCCAGGGCCTGGGTCAGCGGCGGGTAGCCCTGATTGTCGACCTAGTGATCCTGGTGCTGACCGGCGCGCTGATATTATCGCTGGTGCGCATTCCGGAGTGGTACGGACTACTGGCGCAACACGGAATTCCCAATTGGTCTGACCTGGCCTGGCGCATTGGACCGATCGCAATATTACACTTCGCTTGGCCGTTAGCACTGCTGTACGTGGTGCTCAAAGTCCCGTCCTGGATTATGCTCGTCTTGTACCAGCCTGACCTGGTTATCTGGCTGGAGTCGGTGGCTGCGGTGGTGTCCCTCAAGGGATTACTCGAAATCGCGTTGGCTTGGCAGGTGTTCTGGCAGATCCACTAGAGCGTGTTATGCACCTAGAGCCGAGCATGGTAGACTCCCGGCATGGAATGGAAAGCTTACCCGAGTGATATGAGTGACGCGGCATTGAGCGCATAATGCCTGAACGTCGTACACAACCCGGTTATGGCCGACTTGATATCTATCGAATGATCCGTCGTTAATCGCACTCTTTTCGTCCACTTTTGGCTGTGGTATCCTAGCCAGTATGGACGCGCCGCTGCTGCAAACCAAGCTTTATATCCCGGTTACTCGCCCGGATCCCACAGCTGGACTCAGGACCAGCCTGGTCCCTCGCCCGCGCCTGATCGAGCAGCTGAATGAAGGCCTGCCTGGAAAATTCACCCTTATCTCCGCCCCGGCTGGCTTTGGCAAAACCACGCTGGTGAGCTACTGGTTGGATCACCTCGAACTCCCCGCTGCATGGCTCTCGCTGGATGAAGATGACAATGATTTCGCCCGTTTTTGGACCTACTTCGTGGCTGCCCTGCAGACCGTCCAGCCGGAAGTGGGCGCGGGCGTGTTGGCCATGCTGCAAACTTCGCCCCTGCCATACAGTCACACGCTGCTCACGCCCCTCATCAATGACCTGACCGCGATCTCGGAACAATTTATTCTGGTACTGGACGATTACCACAACGTCGAAACGGACAGCATCGATCAAGGCCTGAACTTTTTCATTGACCATCTCCCACCGCGCGTGCACCTGGTGATCACGAGCCGGATTGACCCCAACCTACCCCTTGCGCGGCTGCGCGCCAACGGGCAGTTGAATGAACTGCGCAGCGCCGATTTACGCTTTACCCAGGAAGAGAGCGTTCGGTTTCTGCAACAAATGACCGGTCTGAACTTAACACCGGCTGAGGTGGCCGCCCTCGATAGTCGTACCGAAGGCTGGATTGCGGGCTTGCAAATGGCTGGCCTCTCGCTGCAACATCGAGAGGCAGGGACCGTTGCCCGGTTCATTAAAGAGTTTGGCGGCAGCCATCGCTTCATTATGGAATACCTGGTGGACGAGGTTTTGGGGGGACAACCGGCAGAGGTGCAAACCTTTCTGCTGCAGACATCGATTCTGGACCGCCTGTGCGCGCCATTGTGTGATGCGGTCGTTGGAACGTCGGGAGGTTTAGATGCTGGATCGTTTACACGCTCCAGCGAGATCCTCGAATATTTGGAACATGCTAATCTTTTCATTTATCCGCTCGACGACGAACGCCACTGGTATCGTTATCATCCGCTTTTTGCGGACCTGCTGCGCCAGCGGCTCAACCAGACTGATCCCGATCGAGCAACCAGGCTGCATTCGAGCGCCAGCCAGTGGTACGAGCAAGCCGGCTTGACCGGCCAGGCGGTGCGCCATGCACTGGCGGCTCAGGCATTTGATCGAGCCACCAATCTGGTCGAGCAGGTCGCGCCGGCCATGATCCAGCACAGCGAACTATCCAGGCTGCTAACCTGGGTGGACGCTTTGCCAGAGGACAAGGTCCAGGCCCGGCCGGGGCTGGCGTTATATGATGCCTTGGCCTTGTTTCTTAGTGGCCAGATTGAGCGGGCCGCAGCGCGGCTGGAAGCCGTCGAAGCTGTACTGGAAGAGGATGAGGCCAAAATGACCCCTGAAGTACAGGGTCACGCCGCTGCCCTACGAGCTTACCTGGTTCGGTTAACCGGCGATTTTGCCTCCACGATCGCCCTATCCCGGCAGGCGCTAGCCTACCTGCCTGCTCAAGCCTCGCTACCCCGGGCCATGGGCACTCTTAATATGGCCATTGCTCACTATTTTCAGGGCGAATTCGAGTCGGCCTCTGAATTGCTCACGGAGACCATTGTCACTGGTCGAACGGCTCAACTCCTCGCAACCACCTTGTTCGCCATTTACCTCAAGGCGCAATTGCTCCGCGCCCAGGGTTCCCTGGGACAGGCGCTGCAGCTCGCTCAGGAAGGGCTGGAGTGGGTCACCAGGCGCGGATGGCAGAATTTTCCGGCGGCCGGCATTCTGTACGTGACTTTGGGCGATTTGTTGCGCGAGCGAAATGAATTGACTGAGGCGGTGAAATATCTGGAAAAAGGGATCCAGCTGGGAGAGGAAGGGGCCCATCCTCATATCTTGATTACCGGCCAGGTCTGGCTGGCCTGGCTCCGCCAGACCCAGGGGGATGTGACCGGCAGCCAGGAAGCCATTCGAGCCGCCCTTCAGGTTGTCCAACAAAGACAGGTGAGCCGTTTTTGGCCGCTGCCCCCCGCGACCTGCTACCAGGCGCGGCTATGGATCGCCCAGGGTAACCTGGCCGCTGCCAACCGCTGGGCGCAGACCAGTGGCTTGAACCAGACGGATCCCCCGGTCACCTTTCTCGCTGAGGTCGAGAATTTGACGCTGGCTCGTTTATTAATCGCTCAAGGCAGCCTGGAGGCGGCCGAGGCGCTGCTTCTCCGGCTGCACCAGGGGACCGCAGGGGCCGGACGCGCTGGCAGCCTGATCGAGATTTTGATCCTGCAAGCCATCAACTTTGCCGACCAAAAGCGCGATGAACAGGCATTTTCCGCGCTTGAACGAGCCCTCGAGCTGGCAGAGCCGGAAGGGTTTATGCGTGTTTTTATCGATGAAGGCGCGCCAATGGCCGATCTGTTGCGCCAGGCGGTGGCCCAGGATATTCACTCTGCCCATGCTCTACGCCTACTGAGCGCCTTAGGGGCAGCCGCGGCTGCCCCACAACCCCTTATTGAGCCTCTAAGCCAGCGCGAGTTGGAAGTATTACGCTTGGTGGCGGCCGGTTATTCCAATCAAGAAATTGCTCAAGAACTGGTCATCGCGGTCAGTACTGTCAAAAAACACATCAGCAACATTTATAGCAAGCTGGAGGCCGGGAGCCGCACTCAGGCCGTGGCCAGAGCCACAGAATTGGGCATCCTGTAATCCTTAAGCTCACAAGTGAGTCGAGGCGCCCATCGCAAAGATCGGTGCCTTTTTGTTTATGAATTCACCCCCCACTACTACCCCGAATACGACTTTTGACTGTTTTCGCTCGCCCAGCTCTTTGTTACACTGAAATCGATATCCGGAAAAGCCTCCAGAATGCTTTGGACAGCGACCTAGCCGGAGCCGAAGCCATTTCCTCTGCCGGGAACTTCAATTCCTGAGAGTCACAAATTCACTCTCCCAATCGTCTTCTCTTAATGAAATTGAGGATGGAGAGACGCACGAAGGTTAGCACCTCGAGGAAAGTCGAAGGAGAAACGTAATGAATTTTCACCAGCACAGAGCGAAACAAACGGAAGAATACCATGGCTGAAAAACGACCTACTGTCGTCATCGTTGGGGCGGGATTTACGGGCACGCACGCTGCTGAAGCCTTGCTGGAAGCGCCTGTGAAGGTTGTGATGATGGATAGAAACAACCATCACTTGGTCCAACCTTTACTTCGTCAGGCCGCGGCAGCTGCACTGATGCCAGGTGAGATCGCCTGTCCAGTCCGCACGGACTTTCGAGAGCAGAAGAATTTTGAGTTCCGCCTGGCCGAGATGTTGAACGTTGATCTCGACAGAAGGGTGGTTTACACTTCCAACGGAACCCTATTCTATGACTGGCTCATCCTGGCGGTTGGGGGAGAGAGCAACTATTTCGGCCTGGATTCACTTGTCCGCAATGGCTTTGATGTCAAGGGCTGGAAGATGCC